>JAOAAR010000363.1 GCA_026418755.1 Planctomycetota bacterium | reverse complement strand
TTCCAGGACAGGACCACTTGTGGGGATGAACCGTGTGCCTAACTCATTTGCGACGATTGAGGCGAGAGTTGTTTTCCCCAGCCCAGGCGGACCTGAAAAAAGTATATGGTCTAACACATCTTGGCGTTGCTTTGCTGCTTGGACGAAGATACGCAGATTCTCAACCACTTGTTTTTGTCCGATGAATTCTGCGAAAGTTCGTGGACGCAGTTGCAAATCAAGCCGCAAATCCATCTCGTCCCGCTTTGGATTCGTCAGTTCTGAAACCATAAATGTTACCTTACCAGTCCACTGGAAAATGATACTCATAAGGAGAGTGGCAATCAAGGGTTCTCATTATTTTGATTTTGGTTTCATCTGGCGGCGGTAGCCTTCTACCAACACTTTTGCTGCTTCTGCGAAACGCCATCTGCTCAGGTAGGCGTGGACGATTTTTGTGCGTATGGTTGAATTATCCGGTTCAAGGTCGAGAAGTGATTGATAGACGGCGACTGCGTCGTCTACTCTGCCTGAGAGTTGCATTTCGTCGGCAAAGGAGAGTATCTCGTTTATTGCTTCTTCTTTGGAGGCGGTTTTGTGGCAGATTTCTTTAAGTTTTTCTTTGACCTGTGGGTCTGCTGCATCGAATGATAAAGCGGTGCGCCAATCGAGTTCGGGGAGTTCCTTTTTTGGTTTCTCTTCTGTTGGCTCGATTTTCTGGATGTAGCCACTGCGCAGTAAGAACGCTAGGACGCGGGCAACTTCAAGTTTCGACAAAGGGGCGCGTCCGATTACCTCCTCGATTTGTTGGACTTGCTCAATCAACTCGACGATGCGGCGGATGTCCTCGTATGATAAGCCGACGAGGAGGGGTTCGGAAGAAGGTAACTCTTTTGTCATCACTTTGAATTTTGCACGGGTGCGTTCAATTTCTTCGAGCATCTTGCTCCATTCGTCGACACGGCGTGTTGCCTCTAAGAGCAGTTCGTTTGCCTCGAACGGAATCTCTTTTCCCAGGAGGGATGAATCCACGAATGGTGCGGAGGGCGGCCCTGGGATGAATTCAAAATGCGCATTCTCCCACAAGAATACACTGCAGATTTCTTCTTCCAGTTGAGTTCTTACGCAGTCGTTTATGTCGTTTTCGTTGACATAACCTAATGTAACGAGAGTTTCTCCGAGAAGTGCACCTGTTTGTTGTTGTTTTTTGAGAGCCTCTGCGAGTTGTGCCTGGGTGATTCTGCCTGTGCGGAGGAGGAGAGTACCGAGCGCGGTGTGGGAGACGCCGCCTTCGCGCAAGAGTCTTATGCGCCCTTCGCCGAAGTAGATATGTATTTTCCGTTTTTCAGATGTGATGATAAGCGTTCCACCTGTGCCACCTACACTTGTTGCTGCGAGCATTTGAAATAGGTCAGCAAGCCGTACATCCCCTAACTCCCCCTTCAACACCATAGTGAATCTCCTCCCCATCCTATCAGGGATGCATTATATTCTGTTTCTCTTTTGAGGAGAAGTGAATTTTGAATGAGATTTTTGGGGAAGAAAAGAGCGGGCTTGTTGGAACGGCTTTCTTACATTTCGTTTTTAGGGGAGTAGCGTGGTGGTATAATGGGAAGTGGAAGAGGTAGGAGATGAGTGGGTGGTAGTGTGCGTGGTTGGCGGAAAGGATGAGGGGAAGACAGCAGTGGCGGAGGCTTTGATAAAGGCGCTCGTTCGGGCGGGATTGAGGGTCGGTGCGGTGAAACACTCGAAGGAAGGGATGATTCGGCTTGAGCCGGAAGGCGTGGAC
>JAOAAR010000362.1 GCA_026418755.1 Planctomycetota bacterium | reverse complement strand
TAATGTGAACAATTGCTTTATATCATGAGAGTTGAAATCTATTTTCTGGGGAATTCTACCGTCGCACTCAACTACAAAGAAACTGCCCTTGTCGCTTATCGTTATATCTTGTTTGACACAAATGTTCCATAGCGTTGCAAGACCGTAGGCTCGACAGGCGTCAAAGACATCTAACCCAGTTTTAGAAACTATGTAACGCATTCTCTCCTCCTCCACCGGAAGCAATACGATCGCTTACTCTCAAAATTCTGCTACTACGGGGATCAGCAGTATATCGAACCCCTCCTGCTTTCGCAAAAGAAACCATTCTGTGAGAAAGTTCGGTTCCCTGCTCCTGATTGTACATTTGATTAACAGATTGTAATACTTGATCGCTACAGGTGCGTAGACCTAACTTGTTGAGTGCGTCTAATATGGTCTCTTTGGTTCTTTCGACAAATCTAAAGGCGGGTATTGAGATTGCATGAACTGAGTGATGATGGGCTATCGCTAATTCCATGTCTCTGGCAATATTGGACTTATCGTTGAATAAGCCACTCAAACCTTCACCAAGCACATAAGCGCTGATAGGGGCGTGAGGAGGCAACTTCTCAAACTTTGTCTTCTTCTCTTCCTTTTTCCCTTCCTTTCCTGCGTGTCCTTCGAAAGTGCCGCTATGGGCGAGAGGCTCGGAGTTGGAAGCCCACTCTTTGCCTATTATATTATAAATGCCTTTCTGCCACTCAACGGTCAGCTTACCAAGGTCGTGTAAAGCAATGACGAGTTTGAGCGCTTCCAGAATCTGTTTTTCATCCCATCTTGTGGCGCGTTTGAGAACTTCAAGTGCATAGCGTTCTTTAGGCAGAACAACCGTTTCGAAGGCTTTGACCGTGTTTAAAGCGTGTTCAAGCCAAGTTTCAAGTTTGCCTTGTATGGCTCTCTCTTTCTTTTCTTCACCCTCCTTTCTATCCAACGATTTAAGAGATTCTCCTTTTTCGCCAACGCGCAGACCGTTGTTTTCGTCGTATTTCGCATGGCCGGGATGAATCACATAAAAAGAGCCGAGTCGGATAGAGTCATTTTCGGAAAGAGACTCACAGATTATATCGGTCTCTTCGTCAAGTTCTTCTCCTTTTTCCTTCACATACCAGATTTTTGCACCCTTCTTCAAAAGATGCCAAAGCATACCGCGGGAGAGCGAAAGACGCGGAAGATACCATACCAGTTTTCCAAGAGATTGCGGATTTCCGTGGATTGATACCTCGACGGTGTCAATACTACGAACAGTCTCAGCAGCAGCGTTACGGTCACCCTTAAAAACAGCGGTCGCCATCTGTCCAAACACTTTTGCTCCGAAATCGTTCCTCTCGTCAATAAAATAGAGCAGATAATCTGTCATCGTGGAGTTAACGAGTTCCTTTTCAAGTTCCCATCTCAATGGCTTGTCATTATTTGTTTGAAGTTGTTCTTTTGTCTTATTAAACATCTCTTCTACCAGTTTGGTCTTCTCTCTGTTTTTGTCTTCCGTCTTCTTCGGGAAGTTCGGCATATATTGTTTAAGAGTTTCATCCTCATCCCCGTATTTCATCTCATTGTTAGTAGGGTTTGGTGCGAGAACGACAAATAAACCTTTGCCGCCCCAGCGAGCGCATCTCCCAGCGCGCTGAAGAAGAGCATCCATTGGTGCCAGTTCACTCAATACAATATTTGCGCTTATGTCAACTCCCGCCTCAACAACTTGGGTGGCTATTATAACTCCTCCACGGCCGTTTTTGCCGAGCATCTCAGTAACTT
>JAOAAR010000361.1 GCA_026418755.1 Planctomycetota bacterium | reverse complement strand
ACCTATGGGCGCTCAATCGGGCACAGCACAGAAGGTCGGCTCATTGGGCATATAACCTTCGGTTACGAAATGCTTAAAGAAAAAATCGCAACTCTTAAGGATTTCCCCTTTGAACTGTTCCTTAAACTTGAGCATATGATCTTGAGCCATCACGGGACGAATGAGTGGGGTTCGCCTGTTGAGCCGATGTTTGTTGAGGCTGCCCTCTTGCATTATGCTGACTTGACCGACTCTCAGACCAATATGTTTCTGGAGGCGAAGAGACACACATCAGAAGGCGAAGGATGGTCGCAGTATCTCAAGTCACTGAAGCGACAGGTATATCTTAGATGAGACGCAAGCGAAGAAGAACTGTTCTAAAATCAAAGGCGCTATATCTGTTCTTACGGGTACTTCTTGTTCCTTTCACTCTTTTCCTTCTGGTTCTGCCTTCTTGTCTGCGTGAAGGATTCGTTTCGCTCGCTGCACTTCTTTTCTTCTTCGTGAATGCGCCTGACAGACGCCTTTCGCGGTTCAACATCAGATTATCTTTTGGAAAAGATGCACCGCATATGCCTATCAATCGCATAGTGCGCAACAGTTTCATAAAACTGATACTCAGTTTAATGGAGACTTTTTTAGCGCCGTCTTCAAAGGAGAAGATTCTTAGAAATGTGGATGCGGGGGAAGCATTCTTAAGGATTAAAGATGCTTTGTCGCAGGGAAAGGGAGTGATTCTTATAACTGCCCATTTTGGTAATCCTGGACTTCTCTGCTATGTTGTTGCTACTCTGTGCGAATCATACTGTCTTGCTCGTTACCAGCGTGTTTTTCAGCCTCTTATGGACAGGCACAGGAGGGAGCGGCGGGTGGTGACTGTTCTTGAGAAGAAGACATCTTATGCTGAACTTCTTTCAATTTTGGGACAGAACAAGATCCTTCTTGTTACGCTTGACAGAGCGTTACGCCGCAAAGGGATTTATGTCCGTTTTCTCGGTGTCCCTGCACACACGCCGTATTTTGCGGTTGACCTGGCACGCATTTCAGGCGCGCCCATATTCGTAGGATTCCTTATTAAATCGGAAAAACGCTACAGGCTGCTCTTAAATGGTCCTTTTTATGTGCCTTCCGAATCGGGTGAATTCGAGTCAAGAGTCTCTTTCACACAAAAGATATCCGACATCATCGGTGACGCTATAAGAAGCCATCCCGATGAATGGTTCTGGGGATACCGCAGATGGCGCACTGATTTGGGGATAGACCGTTACCCGGAATATACTGCGAAGAATTACCCGAATTTGTGGAATCCTTACCTTTCCTTTGATAGGGATTGAAATGCCGCTCCCTTATTTCTCATTTCTCTCCTGGTGGGTTCTTCGGCTCTTCCGAGGATTTTTTCTCTTTCTCTTTCAGTTCTGTCTCTTTCTCTCTCGCTTTTTTGGCGGTCTCCGTTCCTTTAAAATCCTCCTGTACCTTTTTTAAGAGTTTGTAAGCGTCTGCGTAGTTGCCTTCGTTTGCCAATTTTTCCGCTTCAGCAATTGCTGCATCTGCTGCCTCCTCTATTGCTTTCAGCCCTTCTTCTGCTTTCTTTACAATCTCTTCGAGTTCTTTTTCCTTTTCGGCTTTTTTCTTGGCGGAAGAGTACTCTTTGAATGCATCTTTGTATTTTCCTTCTTTAACTTCAACGTTTTGAATTTGATTGCTGGCTTCTTGTCCCTCATGTCTATGTCTTCTTTCCCCATTTGGCATAGGTCTATGTTCTTGTATGTTAAAATCAGGCTCAGGTTCTTTATAT
>JAOAAR010000360.1 GCA_026418755.1 Planctomycetota bacterium | reverse complement strand
CATAAACTCTGAACAGCCGTCTGCTCACGAGGAGATTTTTATGTGTTGTATTTACGACAAAGAGAGAATCTCCACCTTTATTCCTGTGTCGTATAGGAGATGGTTTGAAAATTCGTCGGGATATTCTTCCAGAGCAACGATGCGAACAACTCCAGCATTAATGAGCATCTTAGCGCAAAGTGAGCAAGGCGTGCTCGTGCAGTAAAGAACAGAGCCTTTGACTGAGACACCGTGGATTGCCGCCTGCAAAAGCGCATTCTGCTCTGCGTGGAGCCCACGACATAACTCTTGCCTCTCGCCTGTTGGAATCTTCCGTTCTTCCCTCAAGCATCCTATGTCTGTGCAATGAGGCAGCCCTGAAGGAGGTCCGTTGTAGCCTGTGGAGAGAATGTGCTTGTCCCGTACTAGAAGAGCACCGACACTACGGCGGATGCAGGTAGCACGCCGAGAAACCTCTTGCGCTATCCTCAAAAAATAAGAATCCCACGACGGTCGTTCCTTCTTTATCTGCTTTGAACGCATCCTTTTCTCCTTCTCACAACATCACAATCTACGCAATTAAAGCAAAACGCAGCCTCTTGGTAAAGTTTTTTCCCCTTGAAATGGAGCGCCTCTGAAGGGCATTCCTTCCGGCATAGTCCGCAAGAGTCACAAGTAATAGGCGTATTTGGAGACAAAATGCGAGCAGATGAGAGGAGTTCCATAACTGCGCCGATGGGACACAAGAAGCGGCAGTAGAATCTGTAGAAAGAGGCAGAGAGAAGCAGGGTTATAAGAGCGAGGATAAGACTTGTTGCTGGTGCGCCAATAAAGATAGGAGCAAAAGGCTCCAACTTTTCAGCAAAATAGAGAGACGAGCCTGCCGCTAATAAGAGAATGAGAGAAACGAAAATGCCGTATTTGACCCAACGCAAGAAACCGATAACTTTGGGGGAGATTTTGAGTTTAATCGGCAGGATTCGAAAAAGGAGTTCGCTTAACCCTCCGAAGGGGCATACATAACCGCAATACAGCCGCCCCCATAAAAGAGATGTGACAAGAGCACCTCCTGCCAGCACCCACAATTCAGGCGACTGGGAGACTCTTCCATCTACAAAGAGAGTCGTTACAGAACGCGTGCTTAAAAACAGCCCTTTGAAGCAAAACCCCAGAACAGCGACTGACAGTGCAAGAAGAATAAGGCGGAGCCTTTGAAGTCGAGAGATGCAGAAAAGTATTGCTCCGCAGAAGAAAAGCACTACAACACCGCTTCTTAAGAGAGAATACCACGACAGAAATGGGCGGGATGTTTTGGGAAACGGAGTTGATGAGTAAGCAGAAGCGATTCTCTCTAATGAGAGTTTGATTGAACGGCAGATGGCGTCTGTCGTAACTGTGGCGCCGCTTATCCCCTTTACATCTACTCCTGCTTCGAATCTGTCAGATGGGGTTTTTCCTACAAATTGCCTGGCAAACTTCTCTTCAAACATCTCATCAACCAGTTCTGGTGTCTCCTTATTCGGAAGAAACCTCACTGCTTTTACTCGAAGTTCGAGGTCGCAGGCGACGCAGGCAGGGATTTTCCCTGCGTAACCTTCCACTTCGGGAGATACTTCCTCTGTGAAGAAGATGATTGCAATTGGGTTTCCTTCACTATCGTAAGCAGCATAGTACGGTGGTGCATCTTTTGGCGAAAGAGAGCCGCTGAACGACTCAGCCTCAGGAAGTAGAGACTTGAACACTCTTTCTTTCTCAATGTCAGATGATGTTTGAGGGGGGATGTATGTTAAAAGTTTTACTCCGTG
>JAOAAR010000359.1 GCA_026418755.1 Planctomycetota bacterium | reverse complement strand
GGGCTGTATTGCTGGGCTTTTTGGGAACATTCTCAAGAGAAAAAATACAGTATTCCATGGAATCTCTCTTGTCTTCTCTCTCATTTTTACTCCTCCAATCCTCTTGTAGAAGAAACATCCTCTATTTTACTCTTTTTGAGAACCTCGACAAGTTCTGTTATGGAAGAGGGACGCTCTTCCTGAGAATATGAAAGCGAGCGGGTAAGCACAAGATTCAACTCCCTGATGTTTTTTATCCCATAAGGATTATTCACTGCTGTGAGCCGAATCTTTTTTCGCTCCTTTGCCGCAAGAAGAGAACGCACATCTCTGTAGTCTTCCTCGACAAACGGGATTTTTCCTGTGAGCGCCTCAACCAAGACGAGGGCGAACGAGTACACATCTGATGAAGCGGAAACATTTTCAGGCAAGGTTGACTTATTCTTTTCTGCCATCCAGTATGTGATTAATTCAGGTGCTGTATAAAGATATGTCTGCCTTAAAATACTGCTTGTGAAAAACTCCTCGTTGAAAATATATCCGATGCCGAAATCGCTGAGCATAACCTCGTAATGGGTGTTGACACGCACGAGCAGAATGTTGGACGGTTTCAGGTTTCCGTGAATTGTTCCAAACGAATGAGTGTAAGATAACGCTTCTCCCACTTTTATGAATATATCCATTATCTCGTTGAACCGGAGACTTTTCAGTATTCGTGCTGACAGAGGGCGGGCGTCGAAATAGTGCGTTACGAAGAAAAACTGAAACCTTGGATCGAATTTAATTGCCTCGTAGCGCAAAATGTTTGGATGCACAATCTCATCCTCAAATCTTGCAGCGTTGTCGAGTTTCTGGGCTCTGTCGGGATTGAGCACTTTCCCAGCCATAAACACTCTACCAGTCTTCGCAAGATAGACATCGCTTACAAGACCACTCGCTATTTTACGCTCTATCTTATAATCTCCTACTTGTGTCACTTCCTGCCCGTTCACAAAATACCTCCTACAAGCAAATCAAACAGAAATTTAACCTAAAAACTTCTGGGATGTCAATACAAAATTTTATATTTCAGAGTTTCGCAAACTTGGTTAGTAGCAACGGATGGACTCGAAATCTCTTCGCGGTGATAGTTTGAATTGGGAGAAAAGGGGCGCGTATCGGGCTCGTTTGCTATCCGTTTTTAAGAAATGTCGTTTTGATGGTAAGTTTTCCATTTTTGTGATAAGATTTAGAGTGGATGGTCAGGATGATTTTATGGAGAGAGATGCGTTTTTTGAAGGGGCGCTGTTGGGGCTTGCGGTTGGGGATGCACTGGGAATGCCGTTTGAAAGTGTTCCTCCATCTGCTATCAGACGGGTTCTGTGCGGCAGGTTGCGTTTTTACGATTCTTATTCACCCATAACAGATGGGCTTAAAGCAGGACAGTGGACAGACGACACGAAGATGATGCTGTGTCATCTTGATTCCATTCTGGAAACGGGGAAGATTGTTCCAGAGGATGTGGCGCGGAGGTTTATCGAGTGGGAGGTTTCGGGGGATTTGCGGGGGATAGGGGTGACGACTGCGCGAGCGATTGAGCGTTTAAGGCGTGGTGTGGATTGGCGCGAGAGTGGTATTCGGGGAGAATATGCGGCTGGCAATGGGGCTGCAATGAGGATCGCTCCTGTTGGGCTTTATTATGCGTTCTCAGATGAGGAGATTTTTTCCGTGGTTTCGAGTATGAGCATCATTACGCATAACAACCCAGAGGCGATTGGAGGAGCGTATGCGGTGGCATATGCTATTTCACGGGCAGCATCGGGTAGGTT
>JAOAAR010000358.1 GCA_026418755.1 Planctomycetota bacterium | reverse complement strand
CACCTCCTCTATGTATGACTGTGCCGCAAAAAACCACAAAATTGCACTCTCCTTGTACTTGGACAGTAACTTCTCCAAATACTCCCTGTTCTTGCGTACAGTCTCATCCATCCAGTGATACACCGTGTGTAAATATGCTAAATGGAAAAGAGCCACAGGGTCTTCCGCAGATTCCTTCTCCAATACCATTTCGTAATAATCTCTTGCACCTCGCTCAACTATAGCCTTTGCCTCAACATAATTGGCCACCTCAATCGAAGAAGCCTCTTCCATAGTTTTGGCAAATCTCAACCCTTTAAGAGGTGAACCATCAGGAGCGGTCAACCTAACGCAAAACTTCCACTCATCTTTTAACTCCGCCACCTTCAACATAATCAGATTCCACCCTTCCGATAAATGGGCAGCAACCACATTCTGGTCGAATTCAAATCTCCTCTTCACATTGTCAGAAGCAACCTCTCTGCCGTTCACAAACAACTTGAACCCCTCATCACTGCCAATCCTTATGGCTACATCTTGCGCCACTGGAGAGAAAACATAAGAAGCAGCATATGCTAACACTTGGTCGTTCGGTCTCATCATCGCATTCATATCAATAATCGGAAGCGGCGCATCCACAGGAATCTCCCGCCATTTAACCGCCCTCCTCTTCCCCTTATAAACCTCTTTGAAATTCACTTTCTCTTCAGGAGGATACGCCGTCTCAAAGCCAGTCCCCTGTTCATTATCAAAAGGACCTACTATGAACCAGTGGCGGACGAATCCCGCTGAGTCGGCAATCTGCCTTGCACTCTCTGCACGCCCACAACGAAGAAGCGCCTGCGAAAGGTAATACTTCACATATCCGCTAAACACCGCATTGTTCGCTTCCGAGTCAATCTCTCCTAATGCAGATGCTAACTCGTTGTAGTCAGGATTCGCCATCTGCGAGAAAAGCGATACCGTCCGATGAAGATAAACCTCTGCAGAAGCCCAGAATGCTTTTGCAGCATTTTTGTCGCCGCTCTTTTCCTTCTCTATCCCACATTTTATAGCGTCTTTCGTTGCAGAAAGATATGCCTCGTAAGATTTGCGGTATTCTCCTCTTGCCTCAAATTTGAGCGCTTTCAGTTCAGTTTCAGGTAGTGGCAACTCATCTCCTAAAACAATGATTGGCAAAACAAAAACAGACAAAAACAAAGCAACCCGAATACGAACCATTCTTTATCTCCTAACAAAAACAATTCATTTTATCAAAGCAGCATCCGCCCAGACCGCACGGTCCAGAATATCCAACTGCTCTCCGAAATCCACAACTAACACCATCTCTTTCACTCCGCTCAAATCTATCTTTATGAATGTTGGAGCATCTCTACCTGTCACACCTATTTTCTCATAAACCGTTCTACCGTCTACTATCACCTTAAAATCAACATTCCCCTTTCCCATCGCCTCATCATCTATCCCTATCAGCGCAACAAACCGCTTGTATCCCCCTCCCAACTCATATTTCAACTCTGTTTTCGAGTGAACGCTCACCCCTTTTCTATACACATTTCCTCTCATCGAAATAGGTGCTTTTTTCTCAAGAGAACGGTCTTTTTGATAGGGATACAGAAACCTATCAAAAAACGGAATCTCCTTCACCTCTTTCGGAGCCATATCAGATAGATACTCAAGATTAGAGTGATAAAAATTAATGGTCTCGACTGTGTTCAATCCAACAGAAAACTCCCCTGCCCTGCTCTTGACTTTGAGAAGATTCGCACTTGCGGAAACGAGAACTCCACACAGCAGATTTCCCGACAC
>JAOAAR010000357.1 GCA_026418755.1 Planctomycetota bacterium | reverse complement strand
AGATGTGTATAAGAGACAGATCTGATAGAGAACGGCGGAAAACCCGTGATAGCGGCGGTGAATGGTTATGCGTTGGGAGGAGGCACTGAGTTAGCGCTCGCCTGCCACATCAGAATAGCCTCCACGAATGCACGGTTCGGGCAACCTGAGGTGAAGTTAGGGGTCATCCCCGGTTACGGAGGAACGCAGAGACTGCCAAGGCTTATAGGAAAAGGGTTATCTCTTGAGATAATCCTTTCGGGCGAGATGGTAGATGCACAGCGTGCGGAGCGAATTGGGCTTGTGAACAGGGTAGTTGAGCCAGAAAAACTGATGGAAGAGGCGTTTGCGATGGCGAAGAAGATAATGGCGCAAGCGCCATTGGCGATAAAATGTGCACTTGAATCGGTTAATAAAGGAATTGACATGCCCCTTGCAGATGGGTTGAAGGTGGAGGCAGAGATGTTTGCCAAAGTGTGTGGTAGCGAGGATAAAAGAGAAGGAACGAGTGCCTTTTTGGGTAAGCGCCCTCCCCAATTTAAAGGAAAGTAGAGGAAGAAAAAAAGGATGAGAATATCTGTTTTCGGAACGGGATATGTGGGAACGGTGGTTGCTGTCGCATTAGCGGAGACAGGAAACGATGTTATGTGCGTTGACACAGATGAGAAACGGCTAACTATGCTTCGGGAAGGAAGGCTACCGTTTCACGAGCCTGGCGTCTTGGAATACCTCCAACGCAATATCAGAGAAGGAAGGCTGACTTTCACCAGTTCGGCTGAGGAGGGAGTGCGATACGGCGAAGTTCTGTTTGTGGCAGTGGGAACACCCCAAGGGGATGATGGACTTACAGATTTGGGTGCATTAAAAGAGGTTTTCCGTTCAATCGGGCGGTTTGCCAACAGTAGGAAGGTGGTGGCTATTAAATCAACGGTGCCTGTGGGGACCGCAAGAGAGATGAAGAAAATGTTGGAAGAGATGCGGAAGGATGTGGAGTTTTCTGTCGTTTCAAATCCAGAGTTTATGAAAGAAGGAGCAGCACTCGCAGACTTTACGAAGCCTGCAAGAGTAGTCATAGGAACAACAGATGAGTATGCAAGACAGATTATGACAGAACTGTATGAGCCTTTTATGAGGGTTTCAAAGCGCGTCTTCTTTTGTAACAATGAGACCGCCGAGATGATAAAATACGCCTCAAATGCGTTTCTGGCGACAAAAATCTCTTTCATAAACGAGATTGCCAATATATGCGAAAGAGTAGGGGCAGATGTGAATCAAGTGAGACTCGCAGTCGGGGCTGACCCTCGGATTGGAGCGCAGTTTCTGTTCCCAGGAGTAGGATTCGGCGGCTCCTGTCTGCCGAAAGACCTAAACTCACTGATAGCGCAAGCAAAGAAAGCAGGATATACACCTTCCCTTCTTGATTCTGTCCGCTCTGTCAACGAGAAGCAATGGAAGTGGCTGGTGGCGAAAATAGAGGCTCATTTTAAGGGAAACCTCAAAGGGTTAAAATCTGCTTTATGGGGACTCTCATTCAAGCCCGAGACAGACGATATAAGAGAATCTCCTGCACTGAAGATTGCGACAGCACTCCTTGAAAAAGGAGTCAAGATTTCCGCTTACGACCCTGTGGCGATACCAAATGCCAAAAAGGTGTTGGGAGATTCAGTAGAATACGGAAAAGGTATGTATGATGTGCTTGAGGGAGCGGATATGCTTGTAGTAGTAACGGAGTGGCTTGAGTTCAGACACCCCGACTTTGGAAGAATGCACTCACTTATGAGACAGCCTGTAT
>JAOAAR010000356.1 GCA_026418755.1 Planctomycetota bacterium | reverse complement strand
CTTTTATTTTGACCGTTACATCTCCTCCCAGTGCGGGCGAACTGAACCCTACTACCTCATCACTCAGTGATACAAGTGTTCCTTCCACCTTTCCGCCAGTCGTCAGTAAAACAAAATCACTCGTTGCCTCATCTTTAAGAGCATCCTCTATAAATCCGCTCTCTTTTATATTCTCCAAAACAAAAACTCCTCTCACCATGTTAGCGTTCACTTCCAACTTTCCCAAGTCACAAACATCAAGGTAAAACATTCCCTTTCCCGAATCGTATTTCACTGTCTCCCCATAAAGACGGCTTCCACCTACTAATGCAACCAGAAACTTCCCGCTTTTCGTCATCTTCCTCCTCGCAAATCTGGCAGAAACAACATCCTTCACATTCAGAACAGCGCCTCCGATTTTCAACTCAAACTCGCCCTTGCCTTGCTCCCTTATGGATTCAATGCTTCCGCGCTCGATGTTATCAGTCGTCAGAACCTCATCTCCCCATGCCTCTTCATAAGTGAAGAGAAGTAAAACTCCAACGAAGAGCGGTAGTATCTGCCTCATGTCCTTTCTCCTTATACTACGAATAGAACTTTATTTGAACATCAGACTCAAATCAACAAAAATAACATAACGAATCTTTAATTTTACGCCTTTCAATTTTACGCTACATAATAACAAAAGTTTGCTACCTCCTTCTACAACAAAGAGTTCTTCCGACGACCGTTTCTATCTCTTTCAAAATTTGGTTGCCTTTTTGTTACCGAATTCCTGCAAACCTTTTCTTCTGAAGACTCATTTGTATTTGCAGGCAGGAATAAACAATGATTCTGATAGACGCAAAGAGAGAAAAAACATAGCGCGTCTGAGAGATTCTGCGCAAAGCGTTTATCGCAGTAGATAAGGAAGGGACGGAAAAGAAAAATCCTACCATTTTGGTAGGATTTTCTGTCTCCATTTTTTGCTCTGATTGGAGTGACCAGTTTTGCTTTGCCAACTTCCCGTTCGTCCTATACTGATTCGCCAACTTTTGTTTGAAAAAGGGGGAAATAGGGGAGAAAATAATAGAGGTTGATAATAGAAGAGAGGAGATGTAGTGGCAAAAAGGCAGAAGAGAGTTAAAACTCTTCAATTTATGTTAGACGAGAAATACGAGTTTGACAGACCGATAGAAGAGTTAGACATCCAGATTCTGGAGTTGGAAGAATATCTGTTGCAGACGGAATTGGAGATGAAGCCGCTGAGGGAGCGGCTTGAGCAACTTCGGAAGGAGAAGGCGCGGCTTTGTGAAGAGATTTATTCAAAACTTACGCCTTGGCAGAAGGTTCTTGTAGCGCGTCATCCTCTTCGTCCTACGGCGATGGATTATGTAGAGGCTATTTTTGAGGATTTTCTTGAGTTACACGGAGATAAGAAGTTTGGCGATGACAAAGCGCTTATCTGTGGTTTTGCCCGAATAAGTGATGGAGAGAAAAAGTTCAAGGTTATGCTGGTTGCACACGAAAAAGGGCGGATTCTTACGGAGCGGATGGAGAGACATTTTGGCTGTGCGCATCCTGAAGGGTATCGCAAAGCGCTTGACAAGATGAGGCTTGCGGAGAAGTTCGGGCTACCTATTATATGTCTTATTGATACACCAGGTGCCTATCCGGGCATAGGAGCGGAGGAGCGCGGACAGGCGTTCGCCATAGCACAGAACATAATGGAGATGTCTCAAATAAAGACACCTATTATTGCGGCTGTGATTGGGGAAGGAGGCTCAGGGGGGGCGTTAGGAATCGGGGTCGGTGACAAAATTTTGATGTTGGAGTATTCATATTACTCTGT
>JAOAAR010000355.1 GCA_026418755.1 Planctomycetota bacterium | reverse complement strand
GTGATGTTCTTCGAAGATATATGAGCAATTCCGCGATAAAACAGGCTTTCAGAAACGCCGCTTCTGCTGGGCTTCATTCTTCCGCTTTTGTTATGCTGGGGCTTCCTTATGAGACTGAGGAAGACCTTTTCGCAACAGTAAGGCTTCTCGCAGAGATAAAGCCTGGCAGATTTCGGTGGTCGCTTTTTTATCCCTTTGTTGGGACGGATGCTTACAAGATGGCGCTGGAAGGTGGGTTTATAAACAGAGAGAAATTGGAGAAGTTACAAAACTTTTTCACCGAATCACCTCTTCAGTTTGGTGCTGAGCAGGACCTCCTGATTGACAAGATGAACGCCGCCTTTCCGTGGTTCGTGAACGCTGCAAGTGACCTTGAATGCTCTGCCCAATACAGAAGGCTTGTAAATGAGATTCTTTCTCTTTCAGAGGATGAGTGGAAAGAATACAAACTCAGAGTCAAAGAGATGGATTCTGAGATTTCGAGGGAGAATCTGAGAAAGGGCTACCGTCATTATGCGGTGAAGTTCAACCGCTTTATGGGGGTAGACTCTGACTATTTTTTGAAAGAGGAAGAGGATGTGGTGCAATAGAGTCCTTGAAGTTGACCTGACATCTGGAAGGATTGAGTTTCATACGCTGAAGGAAGAGTTCCTTAGGAGGTATGTGGGAGGTCGTTCGCTGGGGGTAAAACTTTTTGCGGATTTTGGGATAGTAGAACCTGAAGAGGCGCCTCTTGTGTTGGCGGCAGGACCTCTGGCACCGTACGCCGCTCCTGCCGCCTCCCGAATCTCTCTCGTTAGCCGCTCGCCACTCACTCGAACTATCTTCGATTCAAACGCAGGAGGCTCCCTTTCCATCCGCCTTAAAAACTCCGGCTTGGACGCAGTCATAATCAGAGGAAAAGCGAGAAAACCAGCGGTCATAAAAATCTCTCCGTCCGGCGCATTCGTTGAAAACGCATCAGACCTCTGCAACGCAACAGTCGGCGAATTCACAGCAAAACTTCCAAGAAATGCATCCAGTGCAGTTGTAGGTCCTGCTGCGTTTTTGGGTTTCCGTTACGCATCCGTTATGGTTGACAGACACAACGCTTTCGGACGGGGAGGGCTCGGCAGACTTTTTGCTTTGAAGAACCTAAAGGCGGTGGTGGTTGAGGCGCCACTTAAAGTGCGCAAACCTGTGCAGAAAAAGCGGTACGAAGAATCTGCAAAAGCAATTTTGCGTCTTTTCACCGCTTCTCCTGCTGTCAAGGCGCTTTCTCTGATGGGGACTCCGTTTCTTGTGAGAATCACGAACTGGCTCTCCATTTTACCGATTGAGAACTTTCGGAAGAGTGCTTCTTCTGATGTTGAGAGGCTATGCGCTGAGAACATCCCTGCCGAGTTTTCAGGAAGAAAGGCAGGATGTTTTGCTTGCCCTATCAGGTGTAAGCGGCGTAAGGGAGAAAGCGCGGCACCTGAATTTGAGACTATTGCTCTGCTTGGTGCATCTTGTGGGGTTTTTGACTACGCCGCGATTTTTGAAGCGAACAGACTTGCCAATGAGATGGGTGTCGATACAATTTCGTTAGGAGGTACTCTTGCAGCATTTTTTGAACTTCACGGCTTAAGACCTAACGGAAAGGCTTTGATTGAGACTGTCAGAAAACTGTTCAGCATCTCGTCAGAACTGGAGACTCTCAAAGAGGGTGCATATGCGTTCTGTGAAAAGGAGGGTAATGTTGGAGCGGCGATGTGTGTGAAGAGGCTTGAGTTGCCTGGGTATGCCCCACGAGGTACTACTGGGATGGTGCTTGCTTATGCAACAAGTAACCGTGGAGGGTGTCATC
>JAOAAR010000354.1 GCA_026418755.1 Planctomycetota bacterium | reverse complement strand
TCCATAACTGACTCTTCGCTTGATTGATGAGACCATCCATACTGTTCGATGTGTCCAGTAAAATCGCTAACTGGATGAGAGGCTTCTGCTCATCATCAGCGTTTGCGCTTCCACCACAACACAGAAGAACAAACCCTACCATCGCTCCGACACACAGAACCACTCCAATCTTGCTCATCTTTTCACCTCCTTAAAAACCCTCTTAACCATTTCTGCTTTGTTAGACTGAATAACCCTTCTCAGCGTTCAAAGATTTAAAAGATTTTTAGGAGAAAACCTCTTTACTACATTCCAAAATCTATAGGAAAGGCGCGTATGATGATTCTCTTCCGGTGCACACAGGTTTGGGGTTATTTTAAAATTTTTTGTATAAATGCTATTTTTTATCCATTCGCCCTTGACAAGTCGTCTCTATTTTGTATAATTTATGTGAAAACTTATCAGTTTCAGCCTGGTAGGAGGCGCCTGTGATGGAGCAGGTGAGTCTCGGCATTGAAGGGGCTGAACATCTTATAGAAAGGGGAATCATTCGAGGCAACGCCTACCTTCTGAAAGGTGCTCCAGGGACAGGAAAGACAACATTCGGAATTCAGTTTATTTATAACGGTGCTCTCAAGTTTAACGAACCTGGTATAATCCTTACTTTCGAGCAATTCCCACAGCAACTGTATACCGATTCGCTTAAGTTTGGCTGGGACCTAAAAGAAATGGAGACACAGAATAGGTTGAGGGTGCTTTTTTCCTCTCCTTCAGTGCTTCTCGATTCCTCAAATGGCAATATACTTAGAAGCGTTGTGAACGAGATTGGGGCAAAGAGAATCTATGTGGACTCTCTTGCACATATAAAGTCCGCCGATTCAAGGGATCCTTCGAGGGTAAATATCTACAGAATCTTGAATCTGATAAAAGGGTGTGGGCTGACTGCTCTTTTCGCTGACGAAGAAAACGCAAACTCCCAAGGGTTTGAAGATTTTCTCTTTGACGGAGTGATCAGACTCTCATACAAGCCTTACGGAGTGTGGGGCAGAGGGCGCACCATTGAGGTGATAAAAAGTAGAGGGCAAGGGCATCTTTCAGGTGAGCATTCGTTTCACATTTGTGACAAAGGAATCGTCGTCTATCCCCATCTGACCGTTGATGGGAAAAAACCTGATTTTGGAGACGAAAGAGTTTCTCTCGGAGTCTCCAAGATGGACAAACTGTTGGGTGGGGGACTTCTTAAGGGAACATCCTGCGTTGTAAGTGGCGCTTCCGGTCTCGGAAAATCCCTTCTCGGAATGCAGTTTCTGGCAGTAGGCGCACAGAAAGGCGAAAACGGCCTTTATGTCTCGATAGAAGAACATCCAGAAGACAGAATCAGATTCTCTCGGGGTTTCTCCTTCAACTTTCCGAATCTCGTCTCTAAGGGTCTTATTTCGTTTCTCTATCGTGCCCCGGTAGACCTCGATTTTTACGAACTCTCTTGTGCAATCCGAAAGTCTTGTGAAGAGAAGCCAATTTCTCGTCTTCTTTTTGACAGCGTCTCTACCCTTGCTGTTCGCATTGCTCAGGAACAACAGTTTCGTGACTTGATGTATCTCCTTGTTGATTACTTGAAGAGCCGCGGTATAACTATCCTCCTAACAGACGAGACAAGAGAACTCTTCGAACAACCTTTTATCAGCACTCATGGAATCTCCTCTATCGTTGACACGGCGATTCTTATGCGTTATGTGGAAGTGAACGCTCGAATGTATCGAGTTTTCACTATTCTCAAAAGTCGTGGTACACCTCACTCGAAAGATGTCGTCTCCTATGAGATTTCAAAGGAAGGGATTGTGGCTGTCTCTTATACACATCTGACGCT
>JAOAAR010000036.1 GCA_026418755.1 Planctomycetota bacterium | reverse complement strand
CTAGTGTATATGTAAGAGAGGCTGATATAGGATTTAGTGAAATGCGGGTCATATTTGATGGCTTTCCTGAAGTGGCGCTTGGCAGCAGCAGATTCGTTCCGTCCGAAATGAATCTGTCCCAGCGCATACTCCGCATGTGCGGAATCCGGGAGTATTGTCTCCGCTTTCAAAAAGAGTTTTTTCGCTCTTTGCATATCGCCTTCGGAAGCAGATAGGTTTGCCATCTCCACATAGACCAGATGCAAGTTAGGGTTTGTATTGAACATTTGAAGAATCTTGCTTTTGTGTATTCCTCTGGTTTCGAGCAATCCTTGCGTTTTGATGAACCTCTTATACGATGGTTCCGCTCTTACTATTTTACGGATTTCTCTCTTAAACTCTTTCTTCCTATCATCGGACAGAAGGTGGGCAAAATAAAAATCGAGTTTATACAAGAGCGGTCGTCTCGCTTGAGAAGATTTTGCAAGATACTCAATCCCTTTTCTAAAGTCTCCCAAAGAGACAAAAATTCTACCGAGCGTATTGCCAATGCTTGCCTTCTGAGTCCTACCGTAAATCTTTAACAGTCTCCTGATTCCATTTTTCACATCCCCCATCTGCCAGAGCGTATATGCATAGTTTACAGCGCAATCAGCATAATTCGAATTTATCTTGAGTCCATTCTCAAAGCATCTTCTCGCTTCTTTGTAATCTTTCCTAAGATAGAAACAGAGGCCAAGACGATTCCAAACATCAGCGTAATTCGGATGTTTCTTCAAAATCTCCGTGAGCGATTCTATCGCCCCTTCAAGCAGATTCTCCTCAGTTGTAACTCTCACCGCTGCTCTCCTTTTCTCTCTTCTTCTTTGAGGATTCTCCTCTCCTCTTTCATCTCAAATTTTCGTCTGGTCGCAGTCTTGATGAACTGCCCGCCGTCCTTAACCCAGCCATCTAACGAGAAAATGATACGCTTTACTCCTTTGATTCTCTTTATCTCGCTTTCGATAATCTGAAGCGTATCTTCGCCTATATCGTCCTTTTCGTCAATAGCGTTCACTTTGTGCATTATTCCTGTAATATGGACCACGCCGCGATGTGCCATAACGGAGACCAGTGTATTGTCAACCCAGTGCCTTGCAAAGATGCGCCTAACCGCCGCACTGATTGCTATGTCTTCACCTGCCACATAAAATATCCAAACGCAAACGCTTTAATTATAACAACCTTTTAGCAGCAAAAGTTATTTTTCTTAAAAAATCTCTTCACAGAGCGTTTTTGATACGGAGTGCTGCCTCCAATGTGTTTCTCATCAGAATCGCTGTTGTCATCGGTCCAACGCCGCCTGGAACAGGCGTTATGTATGCAGCGCGCTCCTTTGCCACCTCAAACTCTACATCGCCCACAGTTGTGTATTTCGGCTTTCCCTTCTCATTAAGAAGGGGTTTTCCGTCCTTGTCTTTTAACGGAATCCTGTTGATTCCGACATCAATCACAATCGCTCCTTTCTTTATCCATTCACCCTTTATAACAGCAGGTTTGCCCACAGCAGCGAAGAGTATATCAGCAGATGCCACTTTGGCGGCCAAGTCTTTTGACTTCGAATGGCACACAGTAACAGTAGCAGAACGGCTCATCGAAAGAAGAAGCATCGCTATAGGTTTGCCCACAATCTCGCTTCTGCCCACAATCGTGCAGTCAAGCCCTTCAATCTTCTCAACAACGGCGTGCAAAAGTTCAACCGCACCAAGCGCAGTGCAGGGGACCATCTGCGGTCTGTCCTGTAATAGAAGTCCGAGACTCGTTGGCGTAATCCCTTCCACATCTTTGCGGTAATCGATCGCCTGCTGCACAACCCTTCTGTCAATCCCTTCAGGGAGTGGCATCTGCAGAATGATTCCTGTCACATTCTCATCTCTGTTCAGTCTCTCAATCTCCGACAACAGTTGCTCTTGCGTCGTCTTCACATCAAGTTGGTCAAGAGTATACTTGAACCCCATCTCTTCACACTGCTTCTTCTGGTTCTTCACATAAAACACCGAGGCAGGGTCTTCGCCCACCTGAACAGCGACAAGGTGAGGAACCACTTTCGTCTCTTCCATTCTCTGCCGTACTGCAGCAAGAATCTTCTCCGAAAGAGCATTCCCGTCAATCAATTTTGCCGCCATCTCTCTTCCTCCAAAATAGAACAACTGACCTCAAATCTGATTATAACAACTGGTATGAGAGTCAAATCATAATATGCAGTTTTTCCTCACTACCCACTTCTAAACGGAGCAAACGCTTTAGATGATGCTTCTGAACAGGTTTATCTGATTGAAATTCGAGACCCAACGGAGTATCTTTCAGACTGTTACTTTCGGCAGAAATATGATATGAAAAGAATCAGGCGGCGCACAGCAGCGCGTAGACTCGCACTTCAACTCCTCTATGAGGAAATCATCCGCAAAAAACTGGATGAAGAGAGAATCTCTTCTTTTCTCCGAAGATTTGCCCCCCTTCCCCCCGTCAGAAACTACGCCAAAACTCTCATCCAGGGAGTTCTTGCCTATAAAAAAGAACTGGACAGTCTTCTCTCATGCTTTTCCTTCCACTGGGATTATAGACGGGTTTCGCCGGTTGAGCGTTCCATTCTGCGCCTCGCCGCTTACGAAATCCTCTACGAAGATGTGCCAATCAAAAGCGCAATCGAAGAAGCCGTTGAACTGGCGAAATTATATGCCACCAAAGAAGCCTCCTCTTTTGTCAACGGGATTCTCCATTCCTTCAGCATCAGTCTTCTGCGCCGACGGCTCTTTTTTGCTTTGACATCTCTCTATCAGAAGCGCTCTCTGCACTCTCAGAATCGGCAGGAGTTCACTCAAACGGAGTAGTTAAAGACAGAAATCCAGTATTTGAGCAATCGTTTTTTTCAATTCACTTCTGTGAACCACCCTGTCAATGAATCCTTTTTCAAGGAGGAATTCTGAGCGCTGAAACCCCTCTGGTAAATCCGTCTTTATAGTCTGCTTTATCACATTAGGACCTGCAAACCCGATTAGAGCGCCAGGCTCTGCAAGTATTATGTCCCCCAATGCGGCAAACGACGCCAGTGCTCCGCCCATAGTCGGATTCGTCAAAACAGATATGTATAACCCCCCTGATGAACGGAGGCTGCCTATTGCTGCCGAAACTTTTGCCATCTGCATCAATGAAAACATTCCTTCATCCATTCTTGCGCCGCCCCCTGAGCCAGAAACAAACACCATAGGCAACCTTTCTCTCAAAGCGGTTTCCGCCAGCCGAGCAATTTTTTCTCCTACCACTGAGCCCATCGAACCACGCATAAAAAACGGGTCAGTCACACCAAACGCAACCTCTTTTCCTTCAATCTTCCCTCGACCCGTTATGCAAGCATCCGCCGCTCCTGTCACCTCCTGGGACTTCTTCAACCTCTCCCAATAAGAGGATTTCGCTTCAAACTTCAACACATCAAAAGGTGCCAGGCTGTCATCCATCCCTTGAAAACTCCCTTTGTCGAGCAGCAGTTCGATTCTCCTCCGCCACCCAATCTCAAAATGATAGTCACACTTCGGACATACTCCGAATCCATCATCTAACTCCTTCCTCCTTAACTTACTGCCGCATTTCTCGCACACAACCATGTCCGGGTCGGGCACTATCTCTTGCTTGCGAGCCATAAAAACTCTTCTCCTTCCTGAATGCCCATAAGTGCTGGAGGCGCCGAACCATTCCTCGCACTAGAACAGATTGTATTGATAAAACAAAAATATGCAAAACAATTTGCCGAAACAAACACCAGACTCTTCGATTCGTCTGTCTTTCTCCTCCTCTTTCAGTTCAACGGTTGAGGGTACAATGTCCAGTTTCAGGGGCGGGTCACAGGTGGTTTCGGCTGTGCGGTCTTGGTAGAGCGCTGAGATAGAGAGCGCATAATATCGCGCAATTCGCACAAGACTTCTATCGTGTCGTTGTGAGCATCTCCGATGTCGGCGAAGAGGCGTACCACTTCTGCTACTGCCTTATAAATGATGAAGGAGATGAAGCCACCTATGAAGAAAAGGAGAAGGAGAATGTAAGGAGCGCTTTCGCCGACGAATGCTTTCCCATCAGTCAGAAAGAAAAGAAGTCCCAGAATAACAGCCACTATCAGAGTCAAATAGCCGAAGAAAAGGAGTATGTTCGCCAGAATGCGCAAGTGGTTGTAATGGCTCGGGGTCACTTGTTCTCCCATAAGCGCCTCTCTCCGCGCCTTGGCGATTTTAGCCCGCTCTTCTGCCATCTCTGCTTCATACTTCTGCTTCAATTCCGCCTTCTCTTCCTCAGCCATTATTGGAGTCTTCTCGCCACAGTTAGGGCATTTCACTTTTTTCCCGCGCATCTCGTCTGCCACACTCAACCCGTAACCACAGAAAAGGCATTTTGAATGAATAGCCATACTATTTTCCTCCCAATTCTTTCAAAACCTCTTTTTCACCAATGTTAAACAATTTTTCAAAAAAAGTCGAACATTTTTTCGGCTCAGTTATCCACCAGACACTGATTGCCATCTCACAGTTTGAAAGAAACTCTTTATACCTCTCCAGCATCTCTGACGAGTTTTTCTTTGCAGAAGATA
This sequence comes from Planctomycetota bacterium, assembly GCA_026418755.1. Classification (GTDB taxonomy): domain Bacteria; phylum Planctomycetota; class SKW154; order SKW154; family SKW154; genus SKW154. The sequence goes on along the minus strand of JAOAAR010000036.1, from coordinate 6,019 downwards.
GAAGCTCCTCAAGGTGAGCAGTCTTCTCATCTTTCTGCTTTTTCGCAACCTCAAGAAGAAGCGACAGAGCAATCTCTTCCAATCCCACTGCTGAGCAGTAAAGAAGTGCGCTGTCCGTTTTGTGCTCTATCACGGTACAGATTCTATGAACTAAAAGGGAGAGTTCTTTCGCTTTCTTGAAGTCACCGTCCTCGAAAAACTTTTTAGCCAGAAAGAGCGTAGCATCCAGTACCTCTTTGACCCACTTCTCAAAACGGCGTTCACCTGTTGTCCACGCCGTGACATCAAGAAGGTTCCCGCTGTAGCCGACCTTGAGTAAGACTTCTCTTCTCTTACGAGCCTCTTCCAGGAAATGTGTAGAGAAATGGTTGCAAAGCGCACTCTCACCTATGCATTTGAGTGCCGCCTTCTGGTTCTTTAATACAAACCACAACCATCCTTCAATCAAAGGATAAAAGCCGTTCTCCGGCTCTATATCCTTTAACAATTGAAGTGACGAAATGATTTCGTTCTTAAATCTTGCAGGATTACTCAAATAGAGTCTTAAAAGGGCGTTATGGATACTCAACACTCCTTTTCTCTCTTCCTTCAACGCTTCGAAACGCTTTAGGAGATCTTCTTTCTGGATGAGTGAAAGTGCTGCGACACAGAAATCTGCATCGAACTCGCTCAAATTCAGCGCTTCCAGTCTCTCCTGCGGAATGCGAGATTTTTCATCTAAGAGGGTTTTTAATCTCTGAGAAGTCTGCTCTCTGTCTGCCAGAAAATCGCTCAACATCTTTTCTACTTCTTTACCATAGACGGATGCCATATACTCCAGCATCTTCTCCACTTCTTCAGGGGAGAGTTTCATTCTAAGAGATTCTTCCTTGACCACGACTGCAAGCACTTGTCTGCCTAATTCCAACTCTTCGTCGCTATAACGGCTCTTCTTTGAGATATCCGTAGATACTTTTGGCTCAACCAGAATGCGAACATCTCCTTCCTTCGTAAATGCGATGATATGTTTTTTATTCGGGTCGAAATCAGGGGACTTCTCGATATATCGGCGCAATATATCTTCTGCCTCTTCTCTTCTGCCGAGTTTTGCCAGAGACGCCCCAACATAATAAAGCGCCTGATAAGGACCTTTGCCTCCTTCGAATGAGCGTTTCGCATACCCGATGCTCTCTTCATACCGTCCCAACGAAAAGGTTGCCTTTGCAGCACCTAATAATGCAGGTTTCGATTTGGCATCTCTTTTAAGCGCCTCTTCGTAAAACTTGAGCGCACGTTCTCCATCTCCTAATGCAAACGCAGAATCCCCGCCTAAAACATAAAACTCTGCAGACGGCTCAAAAGCAATTGCGCTCTCCACCTCCTTCAAGGCTTCCTCATATCTTCCGGTCTCCATAAGCATTCCTATCAGTTTCTTCCTCGACGCCGTATCTTTCGGCGAAAGAGACACTCTTGAACGCAACTCCCCCACAACAGAGTCAAACAGTCTCTCTTTTGAGGGATGAACTGGTGAACTCTTCAATGTGAGCGTAAGCACTTCCTCGCGAACCATATCATCTCCGCGTTCTTTGATTCTTCTCTCAACCGCCACGAAACACCCCTCTTGGGAGTCAAAATGTGCCTTTGTTTCTAACTCTTTGTCGGGTTCTCTTGCACCTTCAGGAAGACGGCTTGCCCGAAGGACTAAAACAGCACATCGTCGCTTATCTTTCTCCTCCCAGCCGAGCATCTCACAAGAGCCAGAAAGTCCCATACTTGGGAGTTTAACCTCCCATATGTCGCCGACAGAGACCGCATCAGCAGAGAGCGGCATCAAAGAGGTTAATAAGTCCTGCAATTTCTCCTTAGAGATTTCGCTTTTGACTCTTCCGTCCACTCCGAAGTTGAATGTTAGAGTGAAGTGCTCCAGTTCATCTTGAGGACTGCAAAAACTGACTCCGTCTTCGCGCCAGCGCAACTCCTCATAACGGCGCAGAAAAACCCCTTCTGTCTCGCTGCTTCCCGTCACCACCACCACCCCTCTCACCCTGCTTTCAATCTGCTTCTTCCCTCTCTCTTCGCTTACCGTTCCGTAAAGCGAATACTCATAGCGTTCATCCTTTTTGAATCTCCATCTAAGGAGAAACTTCTTCTCTCCACCCTCATCTGCGAACATAATGGTAAAAAGGAGAAGCGAGATAAAAACCACCCCTCCCACGAACAGACGCTTCACGCTCATCCTCCTTACACCGTCAGAAGAGCATCACCAAAGAGCCTCTTACCACAGCATTTTACCATACCGAGAACCGTTTTTTAAGAATCAACTCTCCGTAAATTTCTCCTGAGAGCGGCAATTTCCCCTCTTCTGATTAAAAAATTCTCTTGTTTTAACCTGTTTTAACCTGAGAGAGAGCCTTGCTGCATAACTATTTTTTATTTACTTGACAATCTTAAGATTTGGGAGTATATTTTAATTGAAATTTACATCTATAATATGAGGGAGTAGGAGGGAGAGTTTATGCGCATTTTCTTATGGATACTTTTGGTAGTAGGAATTGTTTTAGTGGTTGGCTGTTCAACGAAGAAGAAGGATGATAAGCCTGGTCCGTTGACGACGAAGTGCGTGCCCCCTGGGGGCGATTATATGAACGGTTCTTCGGTGAATGTTACTTTGACAGCGTTCAAGAAGAATATGGTCATTTCAGGTGCGACGATTCATTACGGTATAGATAACCCTGCAGCAGGACTGACTGCTATTGACACCGTTTCATTCACCATTGGTCCTGCATCTGATAAGACGATAACTGTCTATTACTGGTCAGAGTGGACAGACCCTAACACGGGAGTGACGGAGAAAGAGAACGGTGGTGTCCCGAAAGAGGCAAAGTTTGTGTTCAAGCCTGACTGGCTTGCACCGACTGTGTCAATCTCACCTTCGGGAGGCAAATACGAGAAGCGGTCTGATGTGAACCCAATCACGGTGAGTGCGCAGGATGGGCATTCAAATGTGACTCTTTATTATCGGACGCAGTCGGATGGAGGCGGCTGGTCATCGTGGCAGAGCGTCGGTGGCTCAGCGAAGACAGCAAGCACGCAACTCACATGGCAAGATAGCGTGATGGTGTTCGAGGTGGAGGCGTACGCCCAAGACGCAATCGGCAACAAGAGCGGAACCGCATCAGCAAAGTATGAAATTGACCTCACCTTGATGGCGAAGAAAGTGATGGAGTTGATAAATGAGAAGCGTGCGCAGCAGAATCCACCTCTTCAGGCGCTTTCTTGGGATAACGACCTTGCTAACGCTTGCAAGACTCACGCAGAGCAACTCGCCGCAGACCCTATAAACGGCTCGAAATACAGCCCCGGGGACGCAGGTGCGGATGGGAAAAAACTTTCAGACAGAACGGGTTATTCGGTTGCTTACGGCGGTAAAGGATCTAAAACTGCGGAAGATATTTTTAATCTCTGGTGGAACAATGCTGGTATCAGGGATATGATGCTTGACAAAAATAGTGCGACAACGAAGTTTGGGTGTGGTTTCGAGACGAAATACTGGATTTGGATAGCAGCGCAGCGGTAGCAGGATTGTTTGATTGCTCGTTTCAAGATACTAATAACCAAATCAGGTTTGTTTTTGCACTTCTTTCTGTTATTGTTAATGCGTTATGCGGTCTTTATGAATACCCACCGAAGCCAGCAAGCCTCTTACAGATAGGAAGAGGTATTTTTACTTTGCCTGCTGTGGTATTCTTTATCAGAACCAAGCATCACCAACTGATTTCAGTGTAGAGAAGATACGCCGCTGCAGTATGGGGCAAATCCGCTTTTTTAATTTGCGCCACAGCGGTACAAATTGGTTTTGAGCCTTAGTATTCATCTCCATCAGATACTAACAGAAACTGGGATAATGCGTCTAGTGTATTCATATAAGAGAGTTATAAAAAGTGTCAAAAAGATAAAAAGCACGAAAAAGAACTGTCACGGTTGTGTAAAGCATTTCATAACGGACTCCAAAAATTTGGTGTTGGTTAAAGAAATCACTGTATAATTTTTTCAAGTTAAATGCGTTTTGGTGAGCCTACTTTGTATTTCAACTGTGCGGGGTGTGGGAAGCGAGTCTCTATCGAAGAGATAGAGAGAGGAGACGCTGTAAACAGCGGAGGGAGGCTTTATTGTGCGGGGTGCGCTGCAAAACTGCCCGCTTCTGAAGCAAAAGTGAAGGTAGAAGAGAAGTCGGCGGTTAAGGTTCAAGGGGAACTTAAATGTGCAAGATGCGGCAGAGAGGTTCTGCCTGAGCAGTTGTCTTCAGGTTCTGCCGTCAAGACAGGTGAAGGGAAGGTTTATTGTGTGGAATGCGTTGCTGCGGGTATGCCCCTTTTTGAAGCGCTCACAAAAGTAGGTTCTTTAAGCAGTGAAGATTCTCACGATATACCTGTTGTGACTCCTGCGGTTGAGGCGACACCGATTCAACGCTCCATTGCTCGTGAGCGTGATATTTCTGGCAGACCATCGTCTGGCGCGCCTCTTGTTTTAGTCTTCATTGGTCTTATTCTGCTTGTCATTATAATTCTTTTAGCGAGTGGAACGGGCTCATCTCCCTCATCAGGGACACAGACATCTATCGGAACACAACCTTCGGGGGGCAGCAACACTTCTCCTATCCGCGAGTCTTACGAAGAGACTACGAAGGTTATGACTCAACTTGCAGGTTTGAAGCAGCGGTGGAGTGCGAAACCTGATGAGTATGAGCAGATATTAGGGGAATTGAACGCTTTACTTACTCTTTCTCTTTCGCCTGATGTGCGGGAGAGCGTAGAGAGTTTCAAAGCGAGTATGGTAGAAGAGCGAGAGCAGTTAGCGCGGAGGAATTACGATGTTATTGTTGCCGAGATGAGGCGGTTGGCAGGAGAAGGGCGATACGAGGAGGCGTCTCGTGAAGCAGATAAGTTTCCCTTACATCTGCAAAGCGCGGGTGATTGGTGGGCGAGGCTTAGGGCGGAGGCAAACTCTTATGCAACAGCGAAAAGTCTATCGGTCGAGTATGAAAAGGTGAAGGTCAAGACGGAAGGGTTACTCAAAGAGGAGAAATTTGAGGACGCTTTGAGTTTACTTAAAGGTTTTGCGGAGAAAGCCGAAGGGACGCTTTTCACGGAGAAGGTGAAAGAAGAGATTGCAAGAATAAGTCGGATGAAAGACGAGAGTAACAAGAAGAGGCTTTCTGGAGAGTGGGCGGTTCTTCAGAAAGAGATAGAAGTATTGATTGCAAAAAAGGATTTTGAATCTGCGCTTAAAAAGATTGACGAGTTTGCTGCAAAGAGCGGAGGTTTTTTGAAGGAAGAGTATGAGCCGAAGCGCGAGCGAGTAGAGGCTCTTGCGAAAGAAGCACGAATCAACAGAGAGAAAAAGAGATGGACAGAATCGCAGGCAGAGATTGATGGACTATTAAACTCCAAGCGTTACGCGGAGGCGATGAAGAAAGTCGAGGAGTTCCTAAGGAGCGAGGCTACTGATGTAGCGGTTCTTGCGGCGGAAAAGGCGAATCTGGTTTGGAAGAGGGCGTATGTAGCGGCTGAGCAACTCATCTCCACGAAGCGGTTCGAAGAGGCGCAAAAAATCGTAGAGCCTTTTGCAGAAAGTTCCATGCAAACAGTGGCTCTTGAAGCACAAAATCTTTTGAGGCGCATAGAGGAGTTAAAGACCGCCTCGAAACCTCCTGACAGAATCCCTGGCGGCGGACAGGACGAAGAAGCAGGAGAATCCGTTGCAGAGGCGAAATTGGAACTTTTGAAAGTTGAGCAGAAAGGAGAAATGAAACAGAATATCTATCGGATTAGCGTTTCGCGTCCTGAAGGGAGCAAAAAAGTAGTCATTTATAAACTGCTCAGCAAGGCAAGGGTAGAGGCTTCTTTACAGAAGAAGGTAGAACATCCGCTTTATCTTCTCGAATTGCCTGATTGTTCCGAGATTGAGAGTATAATCGCCGAGATAGAGGTGAACAATGCAGACAAGCAGTACTTACGGCTTGCGTGGTTAGATATTGATG
>JAOAAR010000353.1 GCA_026418755.1 Planctomycetota bacterium | reverse complement strand
CCCAAGAAGTATGTCAGAACCGACATCATATATGCTGTTTCCGTTGGAATCGTGATAGAGTTTCAGTTTCTCTATGTCCACATAATCTTCTCCTGACCCAGAGAAATGAACGGTGAGTTTCTCAAGACGGATGTTCTCATTCTTAAGCGGAGTCAGCGTCAGATTCAACATCTGCACATCTGAAGCGTCCGCCGATATATCCTCGTCCCCACAGTTAGCAGCAAGCGACACATCAAGATGATAGTCGAAACGGAAAATTTTATGCTCTTTTCCCGTACAACCCCATAAAAAGAGAAACAGAAAAAAAGCAAACGCCAGATTTCTCTCCTCCTCCCTTCCCTCACTTCGCATAATACCTTCCTCCCTACCACACCTCCCCCACCTGCTACCAATCCACCTTCTCGCCCTCAGATGCGAGAATCTCCTCAAAGCGGCGTTTGTCAAGAACCTTCATATAAGCATCCCTCGCAGAGATGGTCTTTTTCTTATAAAGTTCTATTATCGAATCATCCATAAGTTGCATCCCTTTCCCTCTCCCCCCTTGAATTTCGGAGACAATCTTGTCAACCCTGCCTTCACGGATAATGTTCGGCAACCCTGAAGTGGCAAAAAGAATTTCACAAGCCGGAACCCTACCCTTTCCGTCCGCAAGAGGAATTAAAAGTTGAGAGAGAACCCCTTTAAGCGAGAAAGAGAGCATTGTCCTAATCTGCGCCTGCTGCTCTTGCGGAAAAACATTTATGATTCTGTCAATCGTCTTCGCCGCATTGTTGGTATGAAGCGTAGCAAAAACAAGAAATCCCATCTCCGCCAGAGAAATGGCAAGGCGTATGGTCTCAAGGTCACGCATCTCGCCAACAAGAATAACATCAGGATCCTGACGCGCCGCCTCGCGAAGAGCATCCGCAAAACTCTCTGTATCTCGCCACAACTCCCTCTGAATAATAACAGAACGATTGTCCGAATGAACATACTCGATAGGGTCCTCTATCGTGATGACAAGACGAGAAAAACTCCGATTTATGTAGTCCACCAACGCAGCAAGAGTAGTAGACTTGCCACTACCCGTCGGACCCGTCACCAGAACAAGCCCATTGCGCAGGTGGCAAAAACTCTCCACCACCGTCGGAATCTGAAGTTCCTCAAGAGTGCGTATTCTCATTGGTATCATCCTGAAGACTCCACCGATTCCGTCCTTATGCCTGAAATAGTTCACCCTGAAACGTGCCATATCAGGAATCTCATAAGCAAAATCCAAATCATTTGTGCGCTCAAATCGCTCCCTCTTTCCCTCATCAAGAATCTCATAAAGAATCTCGCGCGCCTGAGACTCTTCAAGAGAAGGAAGATTGAGGGGACGAAGCCTACCGTGAATCCTTATCTTCGGAACAGTACCGCTCAATAAATGAAGGTCACTCCCATCGTAATCCTTCACCGCCTTCAAAAATCTATCTACCTTTGGCATTCTTCATCTCCCCTCCACCCTTCGGGGAAGAACGAAATCTCTCAGGTTCCTCAGCGTTCTGAAGAGCAACCTCAATGCTTATCTTGTTCTGCTTCAAAAGTTCAAGAAGAGAATCGTCCATCACCACCATCCCCTCCTTCTTCGATGTCTGCATAATGCTGGGAATCTGAAATGTCTTCTTCTCTCGAATGAGATTGCTTATAGCGGAGGTGTTGAAAAGCACTTCCACGGCAGCAACCATACCGTCCATATCGCTGCGCGGAAGAAGTCTCTGAGAAATCACCCCTCTAAGAGACTCTGAAACCATCGCCCGAATCTGAGATTGTTCCTGCGGAGGAAAAACATCAAGGATTCTGTCAACCGTACGAGTAGCGTTCGTAGTGTGAAGAG
>JAOAAR010000352.1:1380-1857 GCA_026418755.1 Planctomycetota bacterium | reverse complement strand
CCGCCAGTACCATACTCGAATCGAGATGCGCCAGTTAGGAGTCCGCGATGCCGCTCGTATGGCACAGGACTTCTCCCACTGTGGTGAAGAATTATGCTGCCGTAGATTCCTTAAAAGTTTCAAACCCGTATCAGTCCGCACAGCGAGACTCCAGAAGACCACCCTCGACCCCTCAAAAATATCAGGCGCATGCGGCAGACTGATGTGCTGCCTCCTTTATGAGGATTCCCTTTACTCCGAACTGAAAAAGAACATCCCGGAGCGCGAAGAGCGCGTCCGCACAGAACGGGGCGAAGCAGTCGTCATTGGCTATAACATCATAGAGCAGACAGTAACCGTCCAGTATGAAGGCGGCGAAAGAGAAACCCTCCCCGCCTCCCAAATCGTCCGTATTGCCCCCATCCAGCCCGAAAAAGAAGAAGAACTCCGCTTTGAGTAGGAGACCTTAATGCGCCTCGAGCAGTTCGACTATCCACT
>JAOAAR010000352.1:0-1370 GCA_026418755.1 Planctomycetota bacterium | reverse complement strand
AAAGAACTTCTCCCCGCCTTATGGTCATCCACCGCCACAGCGGAAGAATCGAACACAAAACCTTCAGCCAAATCACCGACTACCTGAGCGAAAAAGATATACTCCTCCTCAACAACACAAAAGTGTTAAAAGCGAGACTCCTGGGACATAGACAGACAGGGGGCAAGGCAGAAGCGCTCTTCCTACACCGTCTCAGCGAGAATGAAGCGTTGTTCCTGCTCGGCACACGCGGCAAGGTGGAAAAAGGCGAGCATTTCGTCTTTGCCAACGGAAAACTCAAACTCATCACTCTCAAAAAAGATGAGATAGGAAGATGGCATGTCCTAATAGAAGGAGACCTCGACAGCGCACTCAAACAGTTCGGGCTTATCCCTCTACCTCCATATATCACCGCAAAACGAGGAACCAAAGAGACTACCGAAGAGGATGAGACTCGCTACCAAACCGTCTACGCCCAAAAAGAAGGCTCAGTCGCCGCACCAACCGCAGGTCTCCACTTTTCCTCTGACCTTCTCAACAAAATAGAAAAACTCGGCGTCGAACTTCTTTTCGTCACACTCCATATAAGTTACGACACATTCCGCCCAATAAAAACAGAGACTCTTAATGCTCACAAGATGTACTCCGAGTATTACGAGGTTTCAGAAGAAGTAATGAGTAGACTCCTGAATGCGAAAAAAGAGAAAAAGCGCATCATCGCAGTCGGCACAACAACTGTAAGGACTATCGAAACAATCGCTCGTAACAAACAACCAGCCGGCTGGACAGACCTTTTCATCTATCCACCCTTCGAATTCCTCCTAACCGATGCAATGCTTACCAACTTCCACCTTCCAAAAAGCACGCTATTTGTTTTAGTCTGCGCATTCGCGGGTACAGAACTGATGCAAGCAGCATACAGAAAAGCGATTGAAGAAAAATACCGCTTCTACTCTTATGGAGACGCAACTCTCATCATTTGATAAATCCCTTTCGGAGCAAACCAAGCGATGGAAGAGATGAATGAAACGAAAGAAAAAAAATCGGGAAAGAAAGAACGCAATCCCCTCAAGCGCCTCTATCTTTGGACGCTTTCATTCGCCGAAACAAAATACGCTGCGTGGTCTCTCTTCATCGTTGCAGTCATCGAATCCATCTTCTTCCCCGTTCCTCCTGATGCCATCCTCGTCCCGCTCTCAATCGCCCGACCCCGACGCGCCCTCCTCTTCTGCCTCATCTGCTCAGTCGGCTCAGTCCTCGGAGGCGCAATCGGCTACCTTATCGGTTACTTCCTCCGCGAACCTGTCGCAATGCCACTCCTCCGCTTCTTCAACCTCACAAAAGCATTCGAACAAATCTCCATCGAATACGGAAAGCACGCTGCACTGGCG
>JAOAAR010000351.1 GCA_026418755.1 Planctomycetota bacterium | reverse complement strand
CATGTGGATCGTGGCGTTGGGCAGCGCGTACCGTTTGCCCGGCGCGCCCGCAGCCAGGAGCACGGTAGCCATCGACGCGGTCTGGCCCACGGCGATCGTGGAGACGTCGGGCTGGATGAGCTGCATGGTGTCGTAGATGGCGAGGCCAGCTGTTACCGAACCACCAGGAGTGTTCAAGTAAAGATGAATATCCTGCTTCCTGCTCTCCATCGCCAAAAAAAGCATCTGGGCGATTATGATATCTGCCATCTTGTCGTCTATAGGCATACCAACAAAAATGATTCTGTCTTTTAGCAGACGGCTATAAATATCATACGAGCGTTCTCCTCTGCCATCTCTCTCAATCACTATTGGTACAAGTTGACCGAATGAATCTGCCATATTCATTCCTCCATTCCTTTCTCGCTCTACTTTTACTCTTTTTGTTCCTCTTTTTCCTTCTCTTCTGAAAGAGGCGGTTCAACGTCCGAAAAATCTTCTCCCCGGCTCACTACCGCATTTTTTCTTAAGAACATCTTAACTTTACCTGTCAGTAACTCCAGCCGCAATTCGCTTAATCTGCCGCTTTCCAGCATCGCTTCTTTCAATACCTCCGCTGACACATCTTTTCGACGCGCCAAGTCTTTGATGAGCATGTCCACCTCTTCCTCTGTCACGAAAATCGCTTCCTTCTTCGCTATCTCTTCCACCAGAAGATGCGTGAGAAACACCTGCCGTATCAAACCGCTTCTTGCTTTAACCTCGTTCTTAACCGCTTCCTCCACCTCCTCTTCGCTCATATCCGTTTCTGCTTCTAACCGCTCCCTGATGTATTCGCCGTGTTGTCTTGCCTTCTCTTCCAACAATTCCTCCGGCAGTTCTATCTTAATGGAGTCGGTTAGATACTTCATCAGGCGGTTCTCTGTTTCCTCATCAATCCGTAAGCGCTTCTCTACTGTTATCCTTTCTGCCACTTTCCTTCTCATATCATCAATCGAATTGTAGCCATACTCTTTTGCAAAATCATCGCTTAAGTCAGGAATCTTTACCTCTCGCACCCTCAGAATCTTTATTCGGCAGAGAGCCTTCTTCCCAGCGTTCTCTTCCTTTTCCCCTGCCAAAGGGGTTCCTTTCTGTATTTCAAACTCAAACTCAATATTATCTGCTGTCCTTTTCCCCTCTAACATTTTTGGCAGTGTGAGAACATTCACTCCGAATATGTTCGCCATCCCGACGACCAGATATCCATTGTTGGTGTTGAACAACTCCTTACCATCCGCACTTACAACAATCTCTGCCAGTAATCTGTCTCCCTCTTTTGTTGGTCTGTCTGTGACATCGACCAACTGGGCTTTTAACTTCCTTAACTTCTCTATCTCCTCATTCACTTCTTGTTCCTTCGCCTCATTCTGCGGTATGGTAATTCGTAACCCTTTATATGAAGGAACTGTCACTTCGGGGAGAACAAAAAACTCAGCGCGGAAAGATAACGGCTCACCGCGCTCGTACTTCACATCTTCTATCCTCGGCTCACCTATCACCCTCAACTTCTTTTCTTTCACAATCTCTTCAAACACTTCCGCTGCAACAGGCAAGCGCATTTCTTCTACTATCTTTTTAAGATACCGCCTCTCGATTATATGCGCAGGCGTCCGACCAGGACGAAAGCCTTTTATCTGAACACTCTTCTTAAACTCACTTAAATGCTCCTTCAGACGGTTTTCCATGTCTTCTGCAGACACTTCCACTATTATTCCTTTCTTGCACGCTCCTCTCTCTTCCAATTCTACCTTCATCCTCGCTCTCCTCTTACTGCTTTTAATGGTGTACTTAATTACCATAATATACCCGTATGATGGCGCAAGGCAACCAGAAAATAGTTC
>JAOAAR010000350.1 GCA_026418755.1 Planctomycetota bacterium | reverse complement strand
CATCGCCACAACAACAGGACCGCCAAAACTCCCCGAAAGAACTCTCCAGATATGCTCCCTCAAATACGAATCCCTGTTATAAAAAAGCCAATACTGTTTGTTCCCCTTCTCTACCTCCACAATCCCCTTCTCTACCTTCCTTTCTCCTTTCACGATGCTCATCTTCTCCGCCCAACGCTCCATCAAATCAAGCCGTTCAAGAGCACTCTCAATCTCTTGAACAAGGATTCTGCCAAGAACCTGCCTGCTCTCTTCAAGCAGTCCTCTGACAAACAAAACATAATATCTGATTTCAGAATAAGTCAATTTATCCGTTGATTGAATCAAGCGATTCACCAGACTTGCGGAAATAACTGCTGCCGCCTCCTTATTGCCGCTCTCGCTCAAATATCTCGCTTTAAGGTATAAAGCCGCCGCTTCCGCATCCACAACCCCTTCCAGCCGTTCTACTTCTCCACTCAACTGATTCCTGAAACCACTATCCAGCCGCGCAAGGGCAAACTTCGCAACCTCACGCTTATGCCTGTCACCCGTCCCTAATACATTTTTCAAGCCCTGAACATCTCTTCTCCGCTCCGCTTCATAGAGTGAATAGAGCGCTCCATAATCATACCCCCCCAGTATTCCAGGATACTCACCGTATGGAAGTCCTGAAGTCGGAAATACTATCTTTCCCCCAACCGTCACAATTGATGCCTCCACAAACCCCGAAGTCTTCCGTACCTTTTTATAGTTCTCCAACTCGTCTTCGCCAAAACCATCCAGAACTGCTACATACCACTTTTGCGCCTCCGACAGCACCTCCCTAAGAACCTCCCCATAAGAACGCTTCAAATCTTCTACTATCCGCTCCCTCTCCGTCCCTATAAAGTACAATGTCAGCCAGCATAAGATTCCGCTTGGTAGCGTTATCACAAAGACTACTATTAGCACAGGCAGAATCCTTGGCAGAACTTTGCCCATCCACTCTCCTCGTTTCCCATATGACAACAACTCAATTATAACATAATACCCCTACCTTCCCGACAATAAACTGCAAATGCCAGAAATTCCTCAACTTTTGCCTAAACACTGGAGTCTTCTGCCCCGCAAAAGAGAGAAACGAGGTCAGTAAACCGCCTCGTTGTGCCAATCTCTATTTGAAATGGGTAAATACTTCACACAGGGCTCGCTTCATATAGAGACTTTCAACTGAGCGATGAGAATTTCAAGCAGTTTTGCGAAGAAGAGTTCTCCTTTTTGACGGCTCGCTTTTGAAGGACAGCCCAGCACTCCCCTCTCCGAGACAGAGGATACATCGCAAGGAAAACCTGTATGGTCAACAGCAATATTTTTGAAACTCTCGTCCGTCACAGGGAAATCGCCTACACTCTCTTTTACAAGTTCTGGACGCAGAGCGAGAATCAATGAGGTTTCGACTTCACCTGCGTGAAGGTCCTTGGTCTCGATGGATGCGTTTTTAAGAGCGGCGCGCCAGGCGTCCCGTATTTCACAAAACACAATTTGCAGAGAAGGATGTCGGCTCTGCAAAATCTTCAGAAAATCGGAAGAGAGAATATAGTTTCCACCGTGAAATGAGACTATGATGAGTTTGCGGAAACCTGTTTTCTCCAGAGACTCGACGATATCTTGAAGGACGGCTGCGAGGGTGGAGTGACGCAAGGACACCGTGCCGCGGAATTTGATATGCTCCTCAGATGTGCCAAAAGGAAAAAGCGGAAGAAGATAGCCGTTGAACGCTTTTGCAATCTCTTCTGCAACCTTCTGGGTAACAAAAGAATCTGTCCCTAACGGAAGATGCGCACCGTGAGATTCACAAGCACCAAAGGGCAACACCGCATACTCTACCCCTGCACCTGTCTCTTATACAC
>JAOAAR010000349.1 GCA_026418755.1 Planctomycetota bacterium | reverse complement strand
AGATGTGTATAAGAGACAGGAGCAGGTAGGTGGACTGCAGTCCAAACTGAACGAACTGAATGCGAAGTTGAGCGACTACATCAGCCGCATAGTGTTTGAAAACGCTCTCGAAAAGTAGTCAGTAAAAAGGAAACAGAGAGGGGGAAATCTTCAAGGTTTCCCCCTCTTGCTTTTTAGTTTGAACTCTTAATTGGGATTCAGAGTAGAGTAATTGTTAGAATTCTTTGGAGATAGTTAGAATGAAAGTTTTTTATTTCTCTGTTTTTTTCGTCACGCTTCTTTGTGGTTGCACTACTCCTTCTGTAGCCCCAATGGAACCCTTGAGATTTTCTCTCTTTTCAAGACCTTTCTTTGTTCAAAAAAACGAACGAGTCACTTTCGACTTCCTCTTTAAAGAGGGGATTCAAGGAGCCGAAGATTGCTCTTATAGAGCGGTTCTAATGCGACCCCATCAGCCATACGAAAAACTCCTTCCTCACGGCGTTGACACCCATTTCTGCTTCAGAGTCGGAGAACAGGAAAGAGATGGGTTTTATGTAGCGACAGGTTATATTCTTGAGAAGAGGAACGAGAAACCTCTTCTTCGAGGTATAGCGAAGCGCTCGTTTTTATGCGGGCGAATTATTGCAGACTTCCTCCATATACCATCTCTTCCGGATAAAGCGACGAAAGAGTATTTGAACGGATACTTGAAACAGTTCAAATCTTTGGGTGGTAATCTTCTCATTGCCGATTCACTTGTTACATCAGAACGCGCCTTCTATCCGTCTAATGTCTGCAGGAGTAGAGTCGTCCCAGAGCACGATTTTCTTCTTGAGGTTCTCGAAGGATGCGACAGAGAAGGTATAGCGGTTCTTCTCTCGCTTCCTTGGGATGTCTCTGCAGATTTGCCTCATTCAACAAGACTGGCGTCGCTTGAAAAGATTATGTATGAACTCTATCTGAACTACGGCGCACATCCATCCTTCTGCGGTTATTATTCCCATCTTACAGGAGGCTCTCTTGATTACGCTCTCTATATCCGAACTTTTACCAAACTGGTGAAGTCGCTTGATGACGGCCTCTTAACAGCATGCTCTCCGTATCTTGAAGACCCTCTTCTGGCAGGGTATCTTGCCTCGATTGAATGGCTTGATATCATTCTGCCTCAAACGCGTTTTTCTGCCTCCCGCTTGCCTAGCGATGGCAGGTTTCTTCCCGTCCGCCGTGCAGCCGATTACATCAAATGCTTCGCGGGTGCTTCCTCCCGTAAAAAACTACTCCTTCCCCGAATCGAACTCTTCTCTCCTTCCCAAGAAACGGCTTTGAGCGAGTCCGATGTGAAGGGGCAGATTCTCGCAGTCTCAAGTGTGGGTAACTTGAATGGAATTGCTCTCTACTCTTACCACAGAGATGTTTACCCGCTTCTTGCGGCAAAAGGAGAAAAGATGGAAAAGGCGCTTCAAGATGCTCTAACAGCCTTCAATGTGATTCAAAGCGAGTTCTCATCTCACCCCACGATTGCCATCTATTATCCCTCAAGTGGACGTTTGAGAAGTGCGAACAGTCTCTTCGATTCTCTTGATTCTTTGAGAAGAAAGGGAATCTCTTCAGGCGTTGTTGTGTTTGTTCCCCCTTCAAGGGAATCTCTTTCTCCATTTCCGCCGACGATGGCAGATGAGGAGATGGTGCGCTCATTAGCCGAATCGGCCAGAGTCATTCTGTTATGCGATGTGGTAGCTTTAAGCGAGTCCGACTGTTCGTTCATCAACGAGGCTCTTAGTTCGGGCGCTACTCTCGTTGTCTCAGGTTTTCCTCTTCCTACAGGTACCTGTCTCTTATACACATCT
>JAOAAR010000348.1 GCA_026418755.1 Planctomycetota bacterium | reverse complement strand
AATCCGAACAGAAAAACGAGAACATATATGGTAAGAGCGGTTGGAATCAAAGCCGCAAGCCCTTTGAGAAAGATTCTTTTCACTTCTTTCCACGCACTACCGTCCATACCTTACTCGCCAAAACCATCAGTTAGAAAATTTTACCATTCCTATCACCACTCGTCAAACCAAATGCCCGAAACGCAGAAATTTCCTTGACAAAACCTTATCTTCCTGTTAAATTAAGAAATCCCCCTTGAGGTGTAGTAGATTGAGATTTCGTCCGCTTGTGTTACACTTTCTTCTTTTGGTTGCCGATCTGTGTATGATGGCAGCAAGCCTCCTCGGCGCTTTTTATTTGAAGAAAACTATACCAATAGGACAGTTTCAAGGAAAGGTTCCTCCATCCGAACCTTACATAATAGGTTTCTTCGTCGCTGCAGGCTTGGTCGTTTTATTCTTCCACATCTTCGATATGTATAAACTCCATAAAGAACGCTCTCCTCTTGTTGAGGCGGTTCTTGTCTTT
Source organism: Planctomycetota bacterium (assembly GCA_026418755.1). Taxonomy (GTDB): domain Bacteria; phylum Planctomycetota; class SKW154; order SKW154; family SKW154; genus SKW154. Next base: position 1,436 of record JAOAAR010000348.1, on the reverse strand, counting down.
GTTCTTGTATCGGCTGCCAACATCATCCTTATGGGAGTCACCTTCCTTTATCGGGGTTTCTCTTTCTCCCGACTAATGTTTTCTTACTTCTGGACCCTGGAATTTCTGTTGCTTGGAGGAGCGAGGTTTTTGTTTCGGGCACTCTGGAGCGGCGGGAGAACAAGGGGCGGATTGAACGGCAGAAGTAGCGACGAGAATAAAACGGAAAAAGGCGACATTTCTCCACAAAATGGCAGAAAGAGAACATATCTCCTCTTCAAACGCGCCATAGATGTACTCTTCTCCCTTGGAGGGCTGTTTCTTCTATCTCCTCTCTTTGCTCTAACAGGAGTTCTTATCAGAATCGGCTCAAAAGGCTCTGCCTTGTACTGCCACAGGAGGGTTGGAAGAGGAGGAAAACTCTTTTATATGTTGAAATTCAGAAGTATGGTGAGCAATGCAGATAAGATTCTTCTGGAAAACCCTTCTCTTGCTAAGGAGTATAAAAGTAAATTCAAACTGCAAAATGACCCTCGTATAACCTCTCTGGGCAGATTTTTGAGAAAGACAAGCCTCGATGAACTGCCTCAACTCATCAATGTCGTCGTAGGGGATATGAGCATTGTCGGACCAAGACCTGTGACTCCTGAAGAGTTGGAGAAGCACTCAAGGTGGAGTGACAGACTTCTCGAAATGCGACCAGGAATAACAGGGATGTGGCAGGTGAGCGGCAGAAATGCCCTTTCTTACAGCGAAAGGGTTAAATACAATGTATATTATGCAAGATACTGTTCTATAGGGCTTGATTTGAAGATAATGTTTAGGACGCTTACAGCGGTGCTCAGATTCAGTCAGACAAGTTGATTCCGGATACGACCGTTCAAGTCCAGCCTCTTTATGGGGATTGCCTGCTTTCTGTGATGCGAAATGTGAAAAGGAGCCATAAATTACACGGTAAGGCTTCCGGTTTTTAATCCTACCAAAATGGTAGGATTTTATGTTTGGAGGATTCACTTGCAGGGCAAGAGGGGACTAAAAAAAACGGAAGGATGTTCTCTGAGAACATCCTTCCGCCGTATAGCAATGTGGTTGAGAGTTCTTCTGGCTGATGAATTTGGATGTCCGCTATAGTACGGACAACTCCTTAGAAAGGAGGTGATCCAGCCGCACGTTCCCGTACGGCTACCTTGTTACGACTTACTCCCCATCATCAGGTTCACCTTCGGCGCCTTCCCCCTTGCGGATAGAACAGCGACTTCGGGTGCTCCCAACTTTGGTGAGTTGACGGGCGGTGTGTGCAAGGCCCAGGAACATATTCACCGCGGCATTCTGATCCGCGATTACTAGCGATTCCGACTTCATGCAGGCGGGTTGCAGCCTGCAATCTGAACTGGGGCCGGCTTTTGGGGATTTGCTCCACCTCACGGTCTTGCTTCCCTTTGTACCGGCCATTGTAG
>JAOAAR010000347.1 GCA_026418755.1 Planctomycetota bacterium | reverse complement strand
CACCCCATCGCCATAATCTTGCAACGGTCTTTTATGCGATGTCCATAGTCCTAATCAATGCGAGAGAAGCGGCTGAAATCCGCACTGTAACCCTGTCGAACGGAAAAGTGGTTTCCTTCCACTATGTTCGACTCACTGGGTCTGATTTCAGAACGGGAAACATCTACCTCGGCAAAATTGTAAGTATCGAGCGGGGACTTGCCGCTGCATTCGTGGACATCGGCAGCGATAAACACGCTTTTCTGCCGCTCTCCAATATCCCGTCAGAAAAAACGGAGAGAGAAAGAGACAGCGAACAGAATGAAAAAAAACATCGAAAAATGGGCTTTCGCAAAACCAGAGTCGGACAGAGTATCCTCGTTCAGATAGTTCGAGAAGCGGTAGAGAACAAGGGCGCCCAACTTACAGGTTTTATTGCTATCCCTGGGCGATACCTTGTCCTCTCACCCTTCGAGCGAGGAGTCCGCGTTTCAAGAAAGATAGAAGAGGAAGAGGAAAGAGAACGGCTTCGAAAAATGGTAAGCGATATAGCACCTCCCAACTTCGCTTTTATCGTCAGAACAGCGGCACAAGGCGCACGCAAACTGGATATAGCAAAAGACACAGAGTATCTGTTGCGCCTTTATAAGAGAATCGACGATACAGTGAAAAAAAGTTCTCCTCCTTCTCTTATGTATTCAGACACAGATTTTGCCACACGCGTAGTGCGCGAGATTCTCTCCCCCGATGTCGAAGAGATAATCGTCGACGAAGAAGAACAGTTTAAAAGATTGGAAGAGTTGCTTAAGGTAACAATGCCCCGTTTCCTAAAAAGCCTTAAACTTTACGATTCTTTGCGCCCTCTTTTCGATTCTTACGGCGTGGAGGAGCAGGTAAAGACACTTCAGGAGCGCGAAGTGCCTCTCCCTTCTGGCGGAAGAATCATCATAGAGCAGACAGAAGCACTCGTAAGCATAGATGTGAACTCCGGAAGCACCAAAGGCTCGGACACAGAGGAGACATCTTATCAGACGAACATCGAAGCGGTGGAGGAGATAGCACGACAGTTGCAACTTCGTGACCTCGGAGGTCTTATCGTGATAGATTTGATTGATATGAAAAGTAAGGAACGCCGCTCCGCAGTCGAACGGAAATTCCGCGCAATGATGCGTTCAGACCGCGCAAAACTGACCCTTCTTCCTACCAACAGGCTCGGTCTCTTGATTCTCTCCCGTCAGAAACTTCGTCCGAGTCTACTTGAATTGACCACCACTCCTTGCGACAGGTGTAACGGAGCCAAAAGAGTAACAGCCCCCCTCACATCAGCCGCAAAAGCATTGAGAAAACTCCAGTCCTATCTTGCTTCAAATCCTTCCGAAAGAGTAAAACTGGTCCTTCCAGCAAATGTTACAGAAGCGCTCTTTAACGAAATGCGCAAAACCCTCTTAACCATTGAACAGAGATTCAAAACGAAAATTTATCTCGTCCCAGACTCAGGTTCGGAAAAAATACCAGTAGACGGATTCGAAATCCTACCTGCTTAACCCTCAGACTTCTCCAACACCACCACCTTCGTTTGTGCAGGTAGTGACTCTTTTGTTATCTCAAGTTCCTTCTTCCGCTCCACGCTTTTGAACCGTGATAAGAATCCTTTCTCGTCAGCAATCTGAAGCGATAGACCGCGAATCTTGAAATGCATCGGAATCACCACTTTCGGAGAAAGGGACTCCACTATGGAGAAGGCTCCTTGCGAATCAACCGTATAAACACCACCTACAGGAACCATCAAAACATCTACCCTGCCCACTTGCGACAAGAGAGTCTTGTCAACAGTATGCCCTATATCCCCTAAATGAGCCACTCTCAACCCTTCGGACTCTATTACGAAAACAGTGTTCCCCCCTCGCTTCGCCCCGCGCTGCTCGTCGTGATATGTAGAGATTCCGGTAAACTTGATTCCTCTAACAGTTGTACTTCCTACCCCCCTTACAAGTTCAAAGTTTCCTCCAACCTCAGAGGT
>JAOAAR010000346.1 GCA_026418755.1 Planctomycetota bacterium | reverse complement strand
CCGAGCCACTCTCGCTTGGTGAGGAACAACTTCTGAAAAAGGGGCAGTTTCTTTTCACGGTATCGCCTGAGAGAGAGCAGTTTCGTGTCTCTGTTCTTTCGCAGGTATCGCGTAACATTGAGCGATTAAGTGACGAGTCTCGAAAGAGGCTCACATTTCTCGGGATAATGTCAGAGGATTTTCCGTTGCCGCAGAGGGCGTACATAAGGACGCTCCAGCATGACGGCTACATATATGCGGATATGCGGGGGCTACCGTTGATTGAGAAGAGCGGGCGCATAGTGGGAGTGAATTTGGGAATCGTCTGGCGGGGGGTTGCTCTTGCTACGCCTTCCTCAATCATCAAGGAGGTTCTTCCTGCGATGAAGAAGAACAAGGTGCTGGCGGACTATCCGTATTTTGGGTTCAGAGCGAAAACACTTGATAAAGATGATGCTCCCAGGGATTTACTGAAATACCTCGAAGAACACGAGGTCAAAGGGGAGGGCAAAGGATGTGGCGTCAAAGTGACGACTGTCTATGAAAAGTCTCCTGCTTCTGAATGTGGACTGAAGGAAGGAGACATCATCGTCTTGGTGGGAGTTGAACCTGTTACAAGTCGGAAATCATTGGAAGAGGTTTATAATCACCTTTTGCCTTCGATGGGCATCCGCTTGGGAGTTTTTCGGGAAGGTAGAATCGAGAATCTGGAGTTGAGAGTGGGCAAAAGACCTGCGGAAGAGGTTTTTCTGCGTTTGAAGGAAGGGGCGAGTGAAGAGGATGCGAAGAAAGCGTTGGAAGAGACAAGGACAATTCTTTCGGCTGAGCCTGTTGGAATCGAGAAGCGGGGCCCAGTTTTTGTCTTAAGAATAAGAACTTCTGTTCCAGAACAGTCTCTGAAGAGGCACCTATTTTTTGCTGAGACCGCTCTCAAATTTGCTACTCGAGAATGATTGTCGGCAACAATGAGTTATAGGAACTATTTGTTTTTCATAGCGGTTTCATAGCGATGGCACATTTCCAGCGTTAGAGTAGATAGTGCCGTAGAGTAGACTCTTCCTCCGACCATATCCCATTTTCCGACAGGGTTCCAACTCCCTTTTGCACACTTCTCTTTACACTGACTCTCAAGCAACACTTTTTTCACTGTTTCGTACCATTTTGTCCAGTTGTCTCCGCCGTACTGAAATAATGCGTGTGTTCCCCAGTACCAGTAATAAGGGTCCACTTTCAGTCCTTTCTCGTCTCGTTGGGGGAGGTGTTCCATCAAGAAATCTGCTGACTTTTTAAGCGAAGGGTCTCGGAGAGATTGGCCGCAGAGTATACGGCTGACCACTGCTACTGCTGTCATAGTTGGCAGTTTCTCGTAATGCTCATTCACACCGCGAATCACGGAGCCGAGGTCACCTGGCTTGATGTAGCCGACTCGTCCGGTTGTCGGGTCAGTGCATCTGTCGAACCACTTAAGCGCCCCTTCCCATACACTTTGTGGTATATCAATGCCAGCGGTTTTGGCGCATTTAAGGGCAAGAATCATACATCCCGTGACGGAAGTGTCGTTTTCTCCTCCTTGAGGTTCGTAGCGCCAAGCCAAGTCCTGATTCTGTGCCTTTAAAATGCACGCTACCGCTTTCTCGCAAGGTTTTTTGAGATTCTCATCCTGCGTAACTGCGTACACCTCGCACAAAGCCATTGTCGCCAATGCGTGGTTGTAAATCCATTCGTGCGTTTCACTCGTTTTTCCTAACCAACCTTCGCCGTCCTGATTCTTCAGAAGATAATCCAGTCCTTTCTGGACAGTCTCCTTGAAATCTCCTTTCTGATGAGTGTTGCCGTGACCGCGGAAGGCTGCAATAACAAGCCCTGTTATTGCGACATCAAAGTAAGGTGATGCACCGAGGTCATTCTTGCAAGGATTTTCTCCCTTACATTTGCTTGAAAACCCGTCTGCATCCCAGCCGCCATTGTTGCTCTGGTGGCGGGAAAGCCAGTCAAGCGCTGCTTCTATTGCTGTTTCTGTCTCCGTCTT
>JAOAAR010000345.1 GCA_026418755.1 Planctomycetota bacterium | reverse complement strand
GCGGCTCCGCCCTTGCTCTTCTCTCTTCCGAACTCTCCTTTCCGCTACCTACAGGCACCGACAATTTCCGCTTCGCTATTTTTCTTGACAGCGGAACTCTTGCTGCCTCGAAAGATTCTCTTTACTCAAGCGAGATAAGAGTCTCTGCAGGATTCGGCCTGAGAATACAACCTCAACCCTTCTTTTCCATCAATCTTGACTTTGCATGGCCTTTACGCAAAATGGATAGTGATGAGGAGCGCCGCTTCCACTTCTTCTTTGACACATCCTTTTGAGTCCTTTTGCTATGTGAGGTTCAGGCAATGGAAAAGAGATTTGGAGTAAAAAGCCTCATAGTTTATAATCCCCTTGGATAAGACTTGAAGGGTCTTTCAATGATGAGATTTCTTTGCTGGACAGACTTTTTCGATTCAACAATATTTGTCTGGGTGGTTATGCCGCTTCTCATCTTTGGCGCAAGAGTCATCGATGTGACATTGGGAACAATCCGTATTATCTCCATAGCAAAAGGATACCGTCTGCTTGCACCGATTCTGGGCTTCTTCGAGGTGTTGCTATGGCTGTTCGTCGTCATGCAGATTGTAAAGAACTTACACAATCCTCTCTATTACATCGCTTTTGCAGCGGGCTTCGCAACAGGTAATTTTGTAGGAATAGTCATAGAAGAGAAACTGGCAATAGGAACACTTCTGGTCAGAACCATTGTCTCTGGACCAGTGAAAGAACTCATCAACGGTTTGAGAGAGAAAGGTTATGGTGTGACATCGGTTGAGGCGCAAGGCACCTCGGGGAAAGTGACAATTATATACTCAATCATAAGGAGAAAAGATGTACGGGATGTGGTCGAGACAGTAGAGAAGTACGACCCTCATGCGTTTTATTCTGTTGAAGATTTGCGCTCTGTGAATAGAGGAATATTTCCAAGCACGGGTGGGTTGAACAGGAAGAGCCACTTACTCTCATTTTTCTCGAGACGCAAGAGTAAATGAATAAAGTTTTCGCTTCATGAAGCCCGTTAATAATAGAAGGAGTTTGCTTATGAAGGCTAAGAGGAATAGGGTGAGGGTTTTTTGGCGGGAAGTTACCAACAAGTGCAGTGAAAAAGAGGCTGCGGATGCAATAGGAGCACTTTTCAGAGCGGCAGGTTTTGAGCGATTAGTAGTGCGTGATGGGTTCTGTATGCTCAAACTCCATTTCGGTGAGCGAGGAAACCCGAATCACATAGAGGCGAAATTTGTGCGTCCCTTAGTCGAGATTCTGAAATCCTACAAAATGAAAGTCTTTTGTTCGGATACAAATACGCTTTATCGAGGAGGAAGGCACAACGCTGTTGAGCATCTTATGACCGCGTACGAGCACGGTTTTACGCCTGAGTATCTTGGATGCCCTGTGATTATTGCAGATGGGCTTGTTGGAATGTGCGAGACTAAGGTAAAGATAAAGGGAAAGCACTTTTCGGAAGTGGCGCTTGCGGCAGATTTAGAGTATGTAGACACATTGTTTGTTCTGTCGCATCTTACAGGTCACATAGCGGTGGGGATGGGGTGCGCAATCAAGAATCTCGGGATGGGACTTGCAACAAGAGGCGGAAAGTTGGCGCAGCACAATGCGCAACCACTGGAAGTGGACGAGAGAAAATGCGTCGCTTGTGGCTTTTGCGCCGAGCATTGCCCGCAAGAAGCAATCAAAGTCGGCAAAGTAGCAAAGATAGACTCAAAACGATGTATAAATTGTGGTTATTGTATAGCGGTATGCAAGCCAGGAGCGGTGAAGTTCTCGTGGGAAATCAGTTCACAAGTCTTGCAAGAAAGAATCGCTGAATATGCAGCAGGAGTACTGATAAAGGTGAAGAATGTCGGCTTTTTTAATTTTTTGTTGAAAATTGCCAAAGATTGTGATTGCATTGGAGAAAAAAGTGATATAATATGTGATGATGTAGGGGTTTTGGCTAGTGACGATGTTGTTGCGATTGACGCTGCGAGTTGTGAAATCGTAAAGGAGGCAGCACATAATGATG
>JAOAAR010000344.1 GCA_026418755.1 Planctomycetota bacterium | reverse complement strand
AGAGACAGTCCATATCTCACCCTCAACTCTCCAGAAAGAAGCAGGAGGAAAGAGAGTGAAAAGCACAGCAAAAAGAGAAGAGACAACCCCAGGAAGTGATTTTCTCAAAAACACAGGATGGTAACGAAAAGCAAGTGCAATATACAGAAGCGCGCAAGCAAATGTCCCGCACAGAATAAGCCATAGAGATGCCCTGTCCGCATACCTTCGGGGAGAAACCGCCAATACCCCTTTTATTGAAGGATTCTTCTTTGTCACAGACGAGATTATCTCTGACACGATTTCTTCGGGTAATTCCACAGGTGCCTCTCTCATCGGTACACCTATCGTTAAAAGAAGCCCTCTTCCTTTCCGCTCTTTCCGCTCAATCTTTGGTGTCGTGCTCTCCCCTCGATTCACCACAACAGCACAGCCACCACCTAACACAAACCTTTCCAGTGCTGCTCTCGCATCGCTGGAAAGCCGCCGCAGTCTCTCTTCTCCCACAAAAACCACATCAAACTGCCGCAGATAGACCTCATCATCCAGAAAAGTCTCCCTAATCAACGCCTTGGAGCCGTCAAACCGCACAGAAACCTCGCTAAAATAACCGCAGAAAAGCCCCTTCGCCTCGACAAGAAGATTCTTCAATTGAAGAGAAGCGTCAGAATAAAGATACTCTTCCGAATCTGTCCGAAAATAGAGTTCGAGCGGAGCGTCCGGATAGGGAATAAAAAAGGGTATTTTTACAACTCCTGAAGAATGAGCAGGGGCGCGGATATGCGCCCTGAACCGTAAAAGCCCCACCTTGAGAAGAATGGCTCCTTCCACTCCTTCAGGCGCGTTGTAGGCAACCACCAGCATCTGCCAGTAGCCGCACCTGTAGCCGCCTTCAGAAAGAAGAGACACCTCTTCAATACCCAAAGACTGTCCAAACAAAGGAACCGCCGCCACAACTACCGCTCCGAAAATGAGAAACCTCTTCAGTAGCATCCTATCCCCGTCCCCAAAACCAGTTCAATTTAATTAAACACTTAAGAGATATCTTTTGTGCAAAAAATCTTTGTTTGAAGAGAGACCCAACCTCATAGTTTCTACCCAAAACAAAGAAGTCTGTTCGCCTTCGCCAAATAGTAGAGAAAACTGACACAATGGATTCTTGGTAGTCGGCTTCTTACACAAAAAATCAACAGAAGGGGATGGTGAGGGCAGAAAGCCAACGGCGTAGCATAGTAATTCTCTCTGAGCCACTCTCTGGAAGAAGAAGAGGTCTTCCTCTCCCATCGAGAATCAGTCCGACGGTTCCACCTTTAAGAATCCGTTCAACTGCTGCACCTCTGCCCCCTCCGACATCGAAATTGCGGCTTGGCTCTATGAGGGCTTTTGCGGTCTTCCCTACAGGCAGAGGAACAAGAACCAAATCTCCGAATTTAAGGTCGTAAGTCTCTGTTTTTCCCTCAATGTGAAGGGTAATTTTTGCGACTTTGGCACCTTCTTTGGAGAGCCCCTTTGGAGCAACGACAGAGCCGAGTTCAACAAGACAGTCTCGCTTGAAGACTTGTGCTGCGGCTTCAGGATGCACTTGCGAGAGAACTCCGAGTTGCGGCATCATAAAGATTGAGTCAACGGCGAGGAAAGAGACTCCTTCGGGCTGGAAGGAGTCGAGCATCATAAGAGCGGCTTGATGGCGCATAGGCGCATGACTCAAAATACCACCTGAACCAACAAGAATATCCAGTCTCATCATATCTATAAGAGATTCGCCAGAAGTTTTCTGAGTGAATGCATCTGCGATTGTCCTTTCAATATGAACCCCTTTGAGCCCGACTGCGAGCATTTTGTGGTGTTCGAAGGCAAGGCGGAGCGCTTCTCTTGCGACAGCGTGCTCGACAAGAAGGTCCTCGAGGGTTTGTGGAATGGTTGTAGGACGAATCATTTTATTGCGGAGTCTGTCTTTGACATCCGCCACATCAACTGGATGAGGAATCCATCTGACAATGTTTTCGATTCCTGTCTCTTTGAGGACATTAGAGATGGAGTAGGACATCCCGAGG
>JAOAAR010000035.1 GCA_026418755.1 Planctomycetota bacterium | reverse complement strand
CCTGGCGGTGCTGGCGGACCTGCTCCAATTCCCATTGGTGGTGAAGAGACGGAGGAGCCATGGGGGATGGAGCAGTTGATAGAACTGATACGGGCTGCGACTGGAGAATCTGCTTGGCCTGACGGCTCGATGATAGAAGGTCACCGTGGACAGTTGATAATCATTAACACACGAGATACTCACAAGAAGATACGGCAGATTCTGGAGCAATTCAGGCGCAATTTTGGAATGTTCGTTTGCATTGAGATTCGCTTTGTAAGTGTGAGAGAGACTCTGTTAGAGGATGTGGGGATAGATTATCGTGGTTTAGGGAATGGTGCGCAGTGGATACCTGTTAACCCGCCACCTCCGCTTATGGCAAACCTTTCGGGTGGTACGGACCCTGGTATTGGAAGGCGTGTTCCGGGTAGAGGACGGGAGGAATGGGTCGGACGGATTCAGAATCCGTGGACTGATGTTTTCGGACGGGTGATTGACCGTCCCATAACTTCAGGTCTTTGGTTGCAGTCGACATGGATTGAGCCATTCCAGTTAAATGCGATTATGCATGCGAGGACAGAGGAGATAAGGTCGCGCGTGTTGGCTGCTGGAACTGTTACGGCACACAATCGTCAGCGTGTCTATCTTGCCGTTTTGAATCAGCGTGCTTACATTGCTGACTATGACACTTCAGGTGCAGGAGGTTTGGCACCTTTTGAAGTAGGCGACCCTATCATTAAAAACTTCCAGGAAGGCACTGTCATCGAGGTTCAGCCAATTATCTCTTCTGACAGAAAGTATGTCACTATCAATGTTAGGGCGACATATTCACATCTTATGACTCCAACGATATCAACCATTCATGTGAATATGGGAACCATTATGCGAAGCGTGGTTGACAGCCCCATAGAGATTCCGGAGATTGGAATAGACCGCGTTTACGCATCTGTTACACTACCTGATGGGGGAACATGCCTTCTTGGCGGCTTGCGTCAATCTTTCAAGCGCAAGTATGTTTCTACCGTTCCCATTTTCGGTTCAATCCCGATTCTGGGGTGGGCGTTCAGAAGCACAGGGTATGTCCGTGATAGACAAGACCTTGTTATACTTATTACAGCGCGGATAGTCATATTGCGTGATGAAGAAAAGGCGCTATTTGGAGAGCAAGCGGTCGAGGGAAAATGAGGAATTGTGTTAAAGCATAAAATTGAGGAACGAGTTAAGGACCCGCTTTAAGGAAGGAAGAAGGCGGGTCTTTTTCTGTGTTTGAGGAAAGTTATCCGATGCAGAAGCAGAAATTGAGTGCGATATTTTTTGACATAGATGACACACTTTATTCGACATACGAGTTTAGCGAGATGGCGAGAGAAGCCGCTCTTGATGCGATGATAAAGTTGGGACTCAAGACTCCGAAAGAGCAATTGAAGCAGGAACTGGACGAGATTGTGGAAGAGTTCTCCTCGAATTATGAGCATCATTTTGACAAACTTCTGTTGCGCATTCCGAAGCGGTATTACAAGAACATAAACCCATCCATTCTGGTTGCATCGGCGGTTGTTGCATATCATGATACAAAATTCCGTCATTTGCGTCCGTATGAGGATGTGGTTGAAGTTTTAAAACTTCTGTACAACACAGAACTGATTCTTGGCGTCATTACTGCGGGGTTCACTGTTAAGCAGGCTGAAAAACTGGTCAGGCTTAAAGTGTTACCATATATAACCCCGAATGCCATATTTCTGTCCGACGAATTGGGCATTTCAAAGCCAAATGTAAAACTTTATCTTCGCGCTTGTAGTGACCTTAACTTGAAACCGTCGGAGTGTATGTATATCGGAGACAATCCACTAACAGATATAGACCCTCCTAAGAAGATTGGGATGATAGCTGTCCGTAATATGCGTTCCAGTAAACACCTTCATGTCCAGGGGAAGTTTCCTCCTGATTATGAGATTCACAATTTCTGGGATTTACTGGACATCTTACGCGAGGATTTTGGGCTTAAGGTATGAGTTCTTCTTTTTCAATAGTTATTCCTGTTTTCCGCGAACGAGACAACATAGTTCCGCTTATTGAACGAATTGCTGAAACTGTCGGCGCGGATTGCGAGGTCATCTTCGTTGACGATGGGAGCGAGGATGGGACAGAAGGTGTTATTGAGGAAGTAGTGAGAAAATATCCGTTTGTAAAGGCACTCTTCCTTGGGAGACGCTACGGCAAAGGTATGGCGCTGCTGGTAGGCTACGATGCTGCTTGTTTTGACACCATAATTACGCTTGACGGAGACCTTCAGAATGACCCTGCAGATATTCCCAAACTCCTTGACGCACTTAAAGAAGCGCACCTTGTCGTTGGCTGGCGCAGGAGACGACGCGACTCTCTTTCGCGCCGGGTGCAGTCTGCGTTTTACAATCTCGCTCTTCGCCTTTTTGCCGCTTCTCCTCTCCATGATGTCAATTCAGGTTTTCGTGCTTTCAGAAAGTGTATCCTGGAAAAACCTCTCTTAAGAAACGAAAGATATAGAATCTTTCCGCTCGTCACTCATTACGCAGGGTTTGCGGTAAAAGAAGTAGTTGTTCAACATTTGCCTCGCCACTCTGGAGAATCAAAATACGGGTTCTCTCGAATCTTCTCCGCACTCAGTGATATCTTTTCTGCCGATGCTGTTCGTTATAGGATAGAGACGGAAGAGACAGGTGGAGTAAAACCTGAGCGAGGATTATTTACATCCCGTCTTGTCTCAAAAAAGGTATCTCTTACTACAAAATATATCGTTATGACCGTTCTGCTCGTGCTTCTTCTTTTTATCTGCTTTCTGCTCGTATGGCGTAGACAAGTCCACTTTTTCTGGTACTATTATCTCCTTCTTGCAGTTGGAATTTTTGGCTTTTTTCTCTCTCTTCTACTCACTTTCACATCTCTGCGGGCAGAGACTGTTCTTACCTCCACTAAACCCGTTAAACCGACAAGAATTCTCCCTGAGGAGAAGGGATGAATCTTCTCGTTTTGAGTGCGGCGTATCCGTCACCTACTGAGCCGTATCGCGCCCGCTCTCTTCATCTAATGATGAAGAGGATTTCGAATGCAGCGCAAATAACGGTTCTTACGCCTCTCGTTTTCCGTAGCGACCCCAGGTGTGAGACACTTGACGGAATAAAAATCATTAGGTATCCGTTTGCAGGAACGAACGCCCGTCCTAAGTTCGGCCTCAATCCTGCAGGAATCTTCTCTTATAATATCAACGCTTTTATTTACTCACTCAAAATCGTTCTTAAAGAGCGTCCGAAACTGCTTTATGCCAATTGGGTCATTCCCTTCGGTCTAATTGCGTCTGTCGTCTCAAAGATTTTCGGCATTCCTTACATTCTTCATATTCACGGAATTGACTTTCACAAATATGCGAATCTGCCGTTTGCTTTGCCATGGAAGTTTGCCCTTAAAGGAGCAAGGGCGGTTTTTTCTGCTGGAGAATTTCTGAAAAGTGAGTGCTCAAACAGATTCTCTTGCAAAGTACAGAACGCTGGTCTGATGGTCGATTCTGGTCTCATCGAACACTACAAGGGCATCTCTTCTCTCCGTCCGCAATTGGAGATTGGGGAGAAAGAGGTAGTTGTTCTCTTCTGCGGTGACATTGCGAAGTCCAAAGGGGTGGACATCCTATACAAAGCGGCCTGTTGGGTCACCTATCACGACCCGGCATTCCTTTTCATTTTTATCGGCGAGGGACCTTTCAGAAGAAGAGTTCGCGAAACGAGTAGAATAAGAGCGTTGGGACCGCTTGCGCCTGATGATGCGCTTAAGTATTTTGCTTGCGCTGATGTGTTTGTCCTGCCGAGTTGGTTTGAAGGTTTGCCTCCAGCATTGGTTGAAGCACTCGCAGCAGAAGCGATTCCTGTCACGACACCTGTGGGCGACTGCAGGCTTCTCATAAAGAACGGTTCTACGGGGTTCATAATACCATGCGGCGATGTAGATGCATTGATAAGAATGCTTCTACTCCTGCGCGACGATAGACTGCGCGGTAAAATGCGCAACACCATAAAAGAAGAGAAACCGCAACTCTCCGCTTTTAACGCTGTCCTAAACTGGGAGAAAAGAATGCTTGAGATTCTCTCGTCCTTGTGACATCATTATAGAATTGATTTAAGGTTGCTCAGAATGAATAACGGATTAGACAGATTGAAAAGAGTCTATACGGCTGTGTTCATCGCATTCATAGTGTTATCTTTTGTCGCATATGGGAACTCTATAACAGGCGATTTCGTGTTTGACGATGTAAAAATTGTAAAAGAGAATCCTGCAATTCGCTCGTTCTCCAACATTCCTCGAATTTTCGCAAACTTTTTCACTTACAAGCCGCTTGAACGACAGGGGATGCTGGTTGACCCCAGTTACCGTCCGCTTCGCTCCATAAGTTACATCTTTGATTACCAGTTCACAAAAGACTCTCCTGTCGGATACCATATCTCAAACATAATATACCATGCAATAGCGACCTTTCTTCTCTTCATCCTCCTTCTCCGTTTAGGTGCAAATTTTTTCGGTGCCATCGCCGCATCTATAATATTTCTACTTCATCCTGTCAACTCAGAAGCAGTCTCTTACATCACAGGCAGAAAAGAGACATTATGTGCCATTTTCTTCTTCTCATCCATTATCACTTATCTCTCTTACCGTGAAAACCCATCACTGCGTTGCTTCCTTCTTACCCTCTTTTTCTTCCTTTTAGCACTTCTTGCAAAAGAGATGGCTCTTTCGCTTCTTCCAGTTCTTGTCCTGTTTGAACTCTTAAAAATAACTTCGCAGAAGACTTCTGAATCTACTCCCAAACTGTTCTTTAAGAATCTAAGGGATAGGAGACTGATACCGCTTTTAACTTTTATCTTCATCCTATCCCTCGCCTACGGGCTTTTCTCTACACTTGTCAAAAGTTTATCGTGGACAGGAGAAGATGCTGTAGGCTACTGGGGCGGTTCTCTGACTAACTCTCTTCTTTCTTTCTCCCGCGTCGTACTCTTTTACATCCGCCTCACCATTTTTCCCTATCCTTTAAGTGCCGACTATTCATACAACGCATTTCCCCCGTCATACGGGCTTCTTCATCCGCCTGCAACTCTCTTTACGCTCCTTACTCATCTTGCCGTACTCTCTTTTACGCTCTTTCTCATCCTCCACAAGAAATTCACTCTTCCTTTTGGGATTCTCCTTTTTTATATTACGCTGGTTCCTGTTTCTGGAATCGTCCCCCTTCCTGAACGAGTCGCTGAACGGTTTCTCTACATCCCATCAATTTCCTTCGCCATTCTTATCGCTTTGGGATTAAGGTATCTGACTCGTAGGGGGTCTATCTTTGCCGTTTGCGCTCTTACTGCTATCGTACTGGTTTTCATAACTTTGCTTGTTGCTCGAAACAAAGATTGGCAGAATAACGAGGCTCTGTTTTCGGCAACTCTGCGCCATTATTCCGATTGTGCAAGAGCCAATAACGCTGTGGGAGAGGCGAAACTCTTAAGGGGCGACCTGGATGGAGCGTTGACTTATCTTGAACGCACACTTGAACTCTTAAAGAGAGGGGACATGCCGGCTGAAGAGAGAAACTGGCTACACGGGATGAGACTTAATGCTTGCTTTAATCGTGCTTCAATTCTTTTAAAGAAAAAAAGAACAGAGGAAGCTGTGAAAGAACTGGAAGCACTCTTGAAAGAGAAAGATATTTACGGAAGAGTACTCGCTGAAACTCCTGAGTTTTTACATATCCGATTCAATCTTGCAGGTGCGTATCTTGAAATGAACCGTCTTGAAGAATCAGAGGCGGAATACAGAAAAGTTCTTTCTCTGTCGAAATCGCTTGAAACTGACAGAGCAACTGAGTATGTGATTAATGCAAATTTTCATATCGGACAGATAAAGATGCTGAGCAAAAACTTTGACGAAGCGGCAGAGTGGTTCACCAGAGCGGCGGAAGTGGCCTTTGGAAAACCTAAGGAAGTTCAGATGCGTTATTACGAGGCGCTTGCACTCTATGAAAGCGGTAAATATCGGAACGCTTACTCTGCATTCAGCGCCGTTACCTCTCTCGTCTCAAGATTTCTTTCTTCTGATACTCCGTCCAACTCTCTCGATATTGAAAACATGTTGAAAGCGAAAAAGCAAGCAGAGTTGATGGCTGCTCGTTCGCTTTTCAACGCTGGAGATGTTGAGAACTCTCTCAAACTTCTAGCGACTCTTTGTAAGGAATACCCAGACTGGTGGCTTCCGTATTATGAGACTGCACAGATTCTCTCGTCGCTGGGGCGTCTAGCTTCCGCGGAAGAGGCTTGTCAAAGCGGTCTTTCTCTCTTTCCGGAGAATTCAACTTTAAAAGAGACTCTGATAGCGATTCGTTTGAAGAAAGAGGTAACTCAGCAGAAGGAAGAGGTTTCTCTTCCGAAGCGGCTCAAAGATGTCCTGGAGACAGCAAAGGCTCTCATCAGAAATAATGAAAGAGAAAAGGCGGAAGAACTCTTGAAGAAGGTGCTTTTTTTGGGCTCATCTGTTCCTTCGGGAGCCGAAGAGTCTTTCTATTTCCTGGCGGATGCGCAGATTACACTTCTTGAAGAGAAGATGAAAGAGGCGACGCCGGAGAATCTGGCAGAAGCAAAAAGACTGGTCCAACTATCAGAGAAAGCATCAATCGAGTCTACAAGAAAAGCGATTTTATGGCGTCGTCTGGCGGCGCTCTTTGAAAAGATTGAATCTTCTGATGATGTGCTCTTTGCGTGGCTTAAAGTTGTTGAGAACAATCCTGACTATTTGGGTGCTCATTTCAGTGTAGCATCTCTTCTTTTAAGAAAGGGCGACACCGCGGCTGCTCTCAAACATTTTAACGCCTCAATTGAGCAAGGTTACAAAGCCGACGAATCATATTATCACATCGGAAGAATCTACTTTGAGAAGAACCTCTACGAGAAAGCGGCTGAGGCGTTGCGTAATGCGCTTGCTTATTCGCGAGACGAGAAACTGCACAAGGAAATAAAAAAACTCTTAAAAAGGATAGAAGAAGTTTTGGATAGAAAACGGAACTCTGAGGAGCGAAAATGAAAGCAGTTTCGGAAACTCTTAAAAAACGGCTAAAACGCTTCTTCGGAGGCAGATTTTCATTTGACACTTTGTCAAGAGTATGCGCATCTTTTGATGCATCAAGAGTAGGACCTGTTCTTCCCATTGGTGTTCTGCGTCCCGAATCTGCCGACGATGTGGTCAAACTTGTCCGTTTCTGCAACCGAGAGAAGGTCGGGGTGGTTGCGCGCGGGGCTGCGAGCGGGATGACAGGCGGCGCAGTTCCCACTGAAAACTCCGTCGTCATTGACTTCTCTTCTATGAACAGAATTCTTGAAATCAATCCTTCCAACCGTTCTGCTACAGTCGAACCTGGAGTTCTTGTCGGCGACCTCCAACGGGCGGTCGCAAAATACAAACTGTTCTACCCCCCTGACCCTGCGAGTGCCGATTTCTGCACCATTGGTGGC
>JAOAAR010000343.1 GCA_026418755.1 Planctomycetota bacterium | reverse complement strand
GTCCGCAGCCTATTACGGAACTGGTTATGAGAATCGAAGCGACGAGAAGGCTCATTTTGCGGAGTGATTTTTCATACGCCATAATTTTTCCTCTCTTGAATCTGCTTTACAATGATAGCAGAAGCAAGAGTATCTGTCAAATTCAAGAGAGAATGAAGGGAGATTTTCCAGAAGAATTTTATAGACTTCTGATGGGATTTACAGATAAAATTTTACTAATGAGTATTGTGGGGGATAGGGGATTGAGTGGTTCGCCTGAATCGTTTTTGAGGCGAGTGCTTGTTGAGAAGGGGATAATGACGGAGGAGAGGTTACAGGATTGTTTGAAAGAGAGAGAGGAGTCTGCGCCTTTGATTCTGCTGCTGTGCGAGGGACTGCGACTGATGGCAGATTCGTGAAAGGGGTTGCGTTAAGAATGGTTGGGGTGTATGATGGATTTTGAGAAGGTGAAGGGAGAAGGAGGTTTTGGTATGGGGAGGGACAGGACTGCGGATTTATTAGAGAAATACGGTATTCCTGGGACGGATGCGTTTGATTTACCTGATTCGCCGAAGAGGTTTCCTGATGGGGCGCATTATCGGATGGAGATTTCTGGCATAGAGAGGATGTCTGTTCTGGAGACGGTTGTGGAGGAGCGGAAGAGGCGAGGGGTGCCTGTTCACAAGTTGATATGTACTGTTTGTGGTGCGACTTTATTGGACAAGGCGGAACTGCGGGCGATGGCGGAATTGGGGGCGGAGGAACGAATGGAGATGATAATGACACCGGGGCCGCGTCCTCCGTGGGAGACTGGTAGGATGGTAGCGACACCGAGTGGTGCGTTGTGTGGGATGAGGTTGCGTGGTTCTGAGCAGCTCCGTCAGTATGTTGACGATGTGCTTCGGCTGGTTGAACTTGGTTTTCGTGGGTTCCTTGTGTGGGATGAGGGTGCGCTTTCACTTCTTTCGAAGATGCGCAAGAAGGGCGACCTTCCGAAGAATGTGAAGTTCAAAGTTTCGGTTTTTGCGGGGCAGGCTAATCCGGCAGGGATCAAGTTGGTTGAGGAGTTAGGTGCGAATACGGCGAACCCAGCGGCGGACATTTCGCTTCCTGCTTTTGCTGCGATTCGTAAGGTCTGCGATATACCGCTTGACATTCACACCTACATTTTGGACGACTTTGGCGGTTTCTGCCGTCTTTGGGACGCACCTGAATTCGCTCGCTGCGTCGCTCCATGCTATTTCAAAATCGAGCAGGGTCCTTCTATGGCGCTATATAAACCGTGGGTGGGAGACGGCGAACTGAAAAAAATTGCTTCCGACAGAGTCAAATATGCTGAGATAATGCACGAACTGGTTCAGCGTAAATATCCTGAGTTGGTGCTTTCGGAACACGGGGTCAAAGACCTTGCGATTCCTCAGCCTTAAAAAGGATTTTTTGCGAAACTATGAGGGGTTGGCAGGCGTCATAAAAGTATGATGAGAATGTTTTTTCTCTTTTGTCTGGTGCTGGTAGTGGCAGGGTGCGGAGAAGAGCATCTGCCTGCGGAGGCTTCGGGTAGGGGGTTCTCTTTTTCTGATTCTGAGAGGATGGAGGATTCCATTAGTCGGTTGTATTTTCTCATCAACGAGAGGAGGAAAGAGGCGGGTGTTCCGTTGCTTTTATGGAGTGTGGAGTTAGCCGACTTGGCGGCGGCTCAGGCGCATGATTTGTGCGAGCGTGGCTATTTAAGTCATATCAATCCCGAAGGTGAGGACCCTCTTGTTAGGGCGATTAAAGGACAGGCAGGCAGATTCTTTTGTGAGCCTGTGATTCCAAATCCATTTCTGTTGATCGGGGAGAATATTGGTGAGGGATTTGAGAGGGCGGAGGATGTTCTCGCCGCGTGGATGGTTTCTCCTCTCCACTGCAAAAATATACTCGATGAGAGGTACTCTTTTATAGGAATCGGTAAGTGTGACTCGGATGGCTACTTTCACTGTGGCTGCGGAGACCACTGGGTTGTAATATTTGGCGCTGGAATGTATTAGGAAGAGTCTACAGTGACGATTCATAGGAACAGGT
>JAOAAR010000342.1 GCA_026418755.1 Planctomycetota bacterium | reverse complement strand
GACTACGGCAAGGTGATTGAGGGTGGCGTCGGTGAGACATCACTTCTTGCTGTACTTCTTGCCGCTCTAGTCTCTCTCATAATCCTCTCTTTTGTCGGTGCAAGGCTTTGGTGCGGCTGGGTCTGCCCCTTAAGCACAGCAGGCGACGTCATAGACTCTGTTCGTCGCTTCTTCAGACTTCCTCACCTAAAACCTGCACAACCACTGAAAACAGGCTACCTTTTTTCGGGAATCTCTTTCGCATCTTTCGGACTGTTCCTTGCCAAAACCTACCCACATCTCGACACGGAGGGGAGATTTCTGGGCTGCAAGATTCCTGTCTATCCTTTTTGCAAGATATGTCCTGGGCAGCAAATCTGCCCTGTTCTTTCCCAAGGACCTCAAGGATACCCACCCCTTCCCACATCAGATTGGCTTTTCGGGTTCTTTAAATACGGTGCCATTGCACTGTTAGTTCTCTTCCTTTTGAGTTTCGCCCTTGGGCGCCGCCTCTGGTGCCGTTTCTGTCCTATGGGGATGATAGGAGGATTATTCAATAGAGGCGGAATGCTCGCTCTTAAAAAGGATGTGCGCAAATGTAACCACTGCGGCGTCTGTAACGAGGTCTGTCCGATGGATATTCATGTTGTTGCCGAGGAGAAGGAACAAGAAGATGTCTCCTCTTTTGAATGTGTGTACTGCTTGAAATGCGTGGATAAATGTCCTCGGAACGGCTGTCTGCATATCGAATTTGCAGGTAAAAAAGTGGCTGAATCTCATTTCTCATCCTAATCATCGCTATAAGTGGCAAGGCTTGATTTTAGGGCAAAGCCTGATATACTTTACAGCAAAGTTTCGGATTAAGAATAATGAGAAAGGTGACAAGGCTTGTTGTAGTATTGTTGGTTGGCGGGCTCGCTGTAGGTTATGCGGAGGAGAAGGAACCCACTTCCGAGAAGAGAAGTAAAATCGCACTTATTGAGTTGAATGGGACGGTGGATGAGTTGATGTTCACATCGCTTAAGCGGAGGGTAAAGGCGGCAAAAAGAGCAGGTGCTGAGAAGTTTATATTGTCGCTTACGACATACGGCGGATATTTGCAAAACGCTGATAAGATAATTGACTTCATAGGCGGTCAGAAAGAGGAGATAGTATCTTATGTGAAGGAGAGAGCGCTTTCTGCAGGTACTCTTGTGGCACTTGGATGCTCGCGGATATATCTCTCTCCTGAAAGCATAATCGGAGACTGCGGTCCTATACTTCCAGGTGGGGTTGTAATGTCGGAGGACGAGAAGGCGAAGGCGGTGTCTTATGTGGCTGAAAGGTTGAGGCAATTGGCGAGGAAGGGAGGATATTCGGAGGCGGTGGCGGTAGCGATGGCGGATTCGGAATTGGTATTGTATTCTCTGACAATCACAAAGGATTCAGAAGAGCGGCTGGTGGTTGTCGAAGAAGAGAGGCTGAAAGAGGAGATAGAGAGATGGGAGGGAGAAGGGTGGGCGGTTGTATCGCAGACATTAGTAAAAGAGAAAGGGCGGTTTCTGACTCTGACTGCACCCCAAGCGGTAAAATTCAACTTCTGTTCAGGCGTGGTGGAGAGTGAAGAGAGACTCGCAGAAATGCTGGGATACCATTCATCAGCGATTTTGAGGGTTGAGTTGAACTGGTGGGAGAAGTTTGCGTGGTATATTTCGTCGAGCCCGCCGATTCTGTTCCTTCTTCTAACATTAGGAGGGATTCTTCTCTATTTGGAGTTAAAGACTCCTGGTTTTGGGCTTCCTGGGACGCTCGGAATCATTTTTCTCTTTGTAGCGCTCTTCTCAGCGTATCTGGGACATCTCGCTTCGGTGATTGAAATAATGATGATACTGGCAGGGGTAATTCTGATTCTTTTAGAGATATTTGTAATCCCTGGATTTGGGCTACCTGGGATAGCGGGGATTCTACTTTTGTTAAGCGGATTGATTCTTGCGTTCCAGGAGTTTACATTTCCGAGGTCAGTTTTTGAAGTGGAGGTGTTGAAGACGAACTTTGCGGTAGTGTTTGGCTCAATCGTAGTGTTAGGGATTGGGATAGCGC
>JAOAAR010000341.1 GCA_026418755.1 Planctomycetota bacterium | reverse complement strand
GTCCTAATAGGGGTGCTTCAAGCCATCTTCTTTTCGCTTCAGCCCAGATGAGGACGCGCTCACCGAGAGATATATCAATGAAGGAGAGTTTTGAGAGGTTGTAGCCTTGATAGCCTGGTTCTGTGGGTAGAAGAAAAGGTTGTTGCTGGAATGCGGCGCGGTAGAGAAGGAAAGAGAGTAAGATTGCTACGGCATAGGCGGCGATGAGATTGAGTCTGTTTTTGGCGGTTTTGAGGAGGAAAGGAAAGGTGATGAGGAAGCAGAAGAGTCCGGCGATGGCGGGTGTTCTCGATGTGGAGCCGACGAGGGCTGGTGGGACGAGAACTACGGTCGCGGTTGAGAGGATGCGGAGAAGCGGTTTGGTAGAGGATGCGATGGTTGGGAGTGCTATGGAGAGAGAGAGGTAGAAGGAGAGACCAAGGTAGGTTGCTGAGCCACCTATTGCGCCAAGCAGGGTGCGGATGATGTAGTTGTCGGCATTAAAATAGGAGATGAGAATCACCACAAATGCTTGAATCGACTGAATGCTCATAAGGGCGATGAAGAACTCTTCAAGAGATTTTTCGTCGGAGAGTGCGCTTAATGTGAACCAGTAAGCGAAGTAGAGTTGCACCACGAGGATGAACATAGAGAGATGTTCGGTTCTGTTGGTTGCCCATAAGAATTGGAGGGCGGTGAAGGCAACAAAAACCAGAAAGAGAGACTCTATAGTCGTTTTGGGGGTGCAGAGCGGAAGCCGTTTCGTCAGAATCCATAGAATCCCGTAAAGGAGAGCGGGAATCCAGAGGAGGTTAAGGGGGTCACCGAAGAGATGTTCTCCGCATCCTTTCCAGAAGAGTCTGTGCCATTGGGAGAAGAGAAAATATAGCAAGATGAAGTAGAAGATGCCTCTTCTTATTTTTCCTTCGTCGAGGACAGTTTTCAGCATTTTGTCTCCTTGTTTTTCGCTTTATATTATAGAGGGCGGAGCGAGCCACAGAGAAAACTTTATGGGATTGCGTAGCANTAGAGGCAGTCAAACCGACAGGTATTATATGTTCCGATGTCAACGGATACGGAGCAATTGCATTCTTTGCGCTGTCCTTTATCCTTTTTTGTCTCGCAAGGTTCACCTGCCAGTTCGCTTAAAAGTTTTCCGTTAATACAAGATGATTTTTTTATACCTTCAACGCCGACAATCTCTGGTGTGCAGCAGCAAAAAAGTTCAATATCAAGTCTCTTCAGTTTTCTTGCCAGTTTACCTGCTATGGTGCATTTCTCATCTGTTGAGGGCTCTATCAATTGGAATCTTGCATTTTCCATTCTCCTTATGACTTTTTTGTAAGGTGTGATGAAGGAAGTTATACATTGCCTTATTCCGCATTTTGCTGCGAACTCTGCAATCTCGTTGAAACATTCTAAGTTATTTTTCAGGCTACCGCTTTCATCTTTCCAGAGCACAATGGGGTCGAACCTCCATCCGACACGCTCGCTACCAAACTTTTTCGCAAGGGCAGATAGTTGTGCCAGTCTTGTTGAAAGAGGGGGTAGCCGTCTTTCAAGAGGTGATGGACTGTTGAGCGTGAAGAGGAAATAAAGATGATATGAATAGAAGAGGTCTGCTTTTTCGAGGAACCTGCCGAAGTCTTTGCTCCAAAAAACGAGTGTATGGATGTCTGATTTCTTCAATGAGACGGTGTATGTAGATTTATTAAACGGGTTCTCGGCTTCGATGTATCCCTTTTGCAAGGCGTTTATTAGTTTATCGAGGTGAAAGGCGGGAATATCTGTTCTTCTTGAAGATGAGATGATTTTCTTTCGTGAGTCCATTTTTTTTGCCCGAAGCAGAGATTTTGCGTCTTTAATTATAGGGTGGAGGAGAATTTTCGTGAAGAGATTTTTGGTTATAATGGCGGTAGTGGTTTCTTCTGTTTTTTCGTCTGGCTGTGGGACGGTTATAGTCGGGACAATCTATGCGTTACTTGAGGGGGGCAGGACGAAGAAAGTTCGTGGTGCGCTGCCGCCTGGTGCACCGAGTATTGTTCTTCAGTCTGTCGTGGGGACGCAGAGCGCTTATGTGGTTTTGAAGTTTACGCTTCTTGATTCCGATGAGGATAATGTGGATGTAAG
>JAOAAR010000340.1 GCA_026418755.1 Planctomycetota bacterium | reverse complement strand
AGAGTGTGCAGAACTCCCAGAAAATAAACCCCGCTACCTGATGGGAGTCGGCAGCACGAAAGAGATAATAGAATCCGTCAAGTTGGGGATTGACCTGTTTGACTGTGTTCTTCCGAGTCGAAACGGAAGGACAGGGCAACTTTTCACATCCGAAGGGAGACTCAGAATCCTCGCCCGAGAGTTCAGAGATGACAACAGACCGCCGCAAGAGGGTTGTACTTGCCATCTATGCGCAAACTTCAGCCGTGCATATCTGCGGCATCTCTTCATGAGCGGCGACATATTAGGACCTGTCCTCGCCACAATCCATAACATCCATTTTCTCGAACAGTTTATGAGGCGGATAAGAAATGCTATCTCCGAGAGCCGCCTTCAAGACTTACACCTCTCTCTTGCGTAAGAAGCAATCTGCCTGTACTTATTTTTTCTCTTCCTCCACCCAGCGGACTTCGTAGCCGCATTTATCCAGAACCTGCGCTATCTCCGACCTCGACACTTTTCCTTTCTCGCAAGTGACTCTAAAAATACTCACTCTTTTCTTCTCTCCTTCCACATCTACAGTCTCCTCCGTCCTCTCAAAACTCACCTCGATTACCTTCTCTATTTTCTCCAGCGCAGACTTAACCTCCTCTTCTCTTGATACTTTCTTCGAACGAGGAACCGCTTTGAAACACATTACCTCCTTATCCCCTTCGACCCTTTTAACAATCTCCACCAGAGAATCAAAATGTTCTCGCGCTTTCTTAATATAGTTATCATACTCTTTTTTCTCTTTCTCCGTTCCCTTGTATTTCGAGAGTTTCTGAAAAGTTTTTTCAAGTTCTTTCAACTTCTCAATCGCTTTGACCTTTGCATCTCCTCCTTTGAGTCTTTTCAGTTTACCTTCAAGAGAGTCAAGCGTATGAAGGGCAGAACGAATCTCTTCCTGAAACTGGACCAGCATCTCTGCGGAGAGGTTTTTTTCAAGAAACTCCAATGAGAGTTCCAGACGCTTACAATGTTCGAGAAGAGTCATCGTTTTAAGTGATTCCTCGGTCGCAAGTTTTGCTTCTTCTGGCGCAAGACTTCTCAAAACTTTCTCAAGATGTGCTAATAACTCCTCAACCTTGAGCGACTTTCCTTCCACCCGATACTCCTGTCTCGGATTGCCCGCAGGGTCGCCAAAGATAAGAACAGGAGGAGTATGAGTTGTCTGTGGTGTCGCTCCAATCCACGGAACATAGGACTGCTGAAACTTTTGGAGGTTATGACTCTGGGAGACAAAAACGCAGGCGAAATGGCGAAGCATTCGGACTACTTTCGGGTCTTGCATACTTTGAGAAAGCGCTTCGCTATTTGCATTATCACCTGCAACATACATCATTATCGGAACTTTTCTTGAAGAGGCTTCTGTTTTCCCTGCCTGGATTTCATCCTTCCAGTCTATCCCTTTCGGAGGAGGATGCGCGTAAAGAACCACTGGCACAAGAACAAAGTAACAGAGAAGAACAACCCCGCAACGCATTACCTTCCCTCCAATAACGCAGCAACAAAGAGAACCATTTTAAGCCAGCCCTACTGGATGTCAAGTTCTACCCTTTGATTACGCCACCCCCGAGCAGTAGTCTGCCGCAGAAGAAAACAGCAAATTGTCCTGCAGTGGGCGCAAACACAGGTCTGTCAAAGATGACAATGGCACCGTCTTCGGAGACAGGAATGAGAGTAGCGCTCTCATCCGGCTGTCTGTATCTGATTCGTGTCTGAACCAGAAGCGGCTTGTCTGGAGGCTCAAACCCCACATAGTTTATCTTCTCAACCTGTATCTCCTTCTTATAAAGCAGATTTAAGGGGGCAACAACAATTCTATTCTCTTTCGGCTCAATACGAAGGACATAAAGAGGCTCCCCTCCGCCTGACATCTGACGGGCTGTACCGAGCCCTTTCTTCTGCCCAATCGTGTAATTAAAAATACCGTTATGCTCTCCTATCTTTCTCCCTTCAACATCGACTATGTCTCCTGGCGGGACAGAACTCCCCGCAAAAAGAGCCCTGTAGCCCTCTTGCGCAAAGCAGATATCGCGACTGGAGCGGTTGATGCTCGTAGGAAGGGCTTGTTCTTGGGCTATTCGGCGG
>JAOAAR010000339.1 GCA_026418755.1 Planctomycetota bacterium | reverse complement strand
TCAGATGTGTATAAGAGACAGCTACTAAGCAGTGAACTATCATCCAGATGCTCTCCTTATAATGTCCGTTTCGATTCTGCCAGAATCTTACCCAAAGTCACAACAAAACCCCTTTTTGTGAACCGGTTGAGAAACTACGCCGTTGAAAGGCGTAGGCAAATTCATACCTACCTTTAAGAAAGTACTGGACAACATCCCAACAGATTCTCGTATACCCCGAGAATGCTATCCGCTTCTCGACTTCCAACCAGATGTTATCCGCCTTTCTCAGTCTTTGGAGAATCGTCTTCGAGGTCGAACTCATCAGGAAGGTTGAAAGAAAGAAAATCTTCTTCCGCAGCGAATGTGTCAGGAGGTGCAGATTCTTTCTTCTTTCCTTGCTCCTCAAAAAACTGCGAAATCCTATCTTTGTATTTGTCAACCAGTTTTTCCATATCTTGAGGTTTCTCTTTCGCATTTGAAATTGGTTGTTCTGCATAGACCTGTTTAGATGCCACCGACTCTATCTCAGCAGTCTCTTCAGAAGCATCTGCCGGAGCAACCGCCTTTACAGAAGGCTCCTTCTTCCACTTGAAAAGAGTAATTTTCGAGCCTTTATTGTCGTATTCCAGTCTGTCCGCGCATTTCAACATTAGGCGAATCCCCAACCCCCCCATACCTCCCGCTTGATACCTCTCCCGCGCAGCCGTCAATGTGTCCTGCACCGCTGTCTTCTTCAAAACCGCCATAAAATCAAAACCCTCTCCCTCGTCAATCACCGTCGAAAGTACCGATTCCTTGCTGTCGCGGAGAAAAACTTTTATCATCTTCGCCGCATCATCTTTGTTGCCATGCCGACGAGCATTATCAATCGCCTCATACAAAGCGGTCTGTAGGTTAAGAACAGACTCTTGCGAAAGAGAAGTCTTCTCTATGAATCGCCGCGCTATCTCAAAACAGTACTCAATCACCTCTCGACTCGTCGGCATAACCAGCCCCAAATCGTTACCCTTGAGCATCGCTTCTACCTTCTCTTCAGGCAACGAAGCACTCTTGATAGTGTATATGTTTTCAGGTGATACAGGTGGAGGCTCCTTCTCAAAATAAGAGATTTTTACCGCCCCTATCTCAACCACATCCCCATCGTTTAAGTACGCCCGATTGATACGAACGCCGTTCACCTTCGTCCCATTAGATGAGCCCAAATCCTCTATAAGATACCGCTCCTCCTCTTTGGTTATATGCGAATGATTTCGTGAGACACTCTTCGCCAGCAATTGGACATCGTTGTTCGGCCCCCTCCCTATGGTATAAATAGGCTTGTCTATCTCAAATACTTTTATCAGCCTTGAGGTGAGATGAACTTTCAATTTCGGCATATCTTATCCCCCAACCTTCTTCTGCGACTCTTCTACCTGTACCTGCGCGGGAATGTTAAAAGAGCGACGATGCAACCCCTTGTTTATCTCGTAATTCACGCGAACCCGTTTGATAGCACGCGAAAACGGATTCAACTCATAAATTTTCTGTGGCAGAAGAATATGCTTAAACCTCTTATGTGCATTAAAGTAGCATTCAACATAACGACTCTGGTGAACAGTGTGACGATACTCTTCTTTCACAGGAAGAAATTTGTCCTTTGCAAAGTAGAGTCGAAAAACCCACCCATCAGGAAATGTCACGCGTATCAGAAAAACAGGCTTCTGCACCATCTCTCCCTCTTCGAAATAAACAAGAGACTTTCCCCCTAGATGCTCCACGCTCGCCTCAGAAGTGAGAAGCCGAAGCAGCAGCAGCGTATCTACATAGTGGAACAACCACTGAACCGCCGCAGACATTCCCTCCTCATATGAAACAGAACCATCTGTAGCCTTAACCCAAGAACGCGAACCATCATAGCCAACACTCAATGACGCCCATGGAAAATTCGATTCTCTTAATATCCTGTCAGGCATCCGGTGACGAATAATGTCTTCAAAAGAAGCATAACGACGACTAATGGTTATATCCTTCATTCCAAGTATACGCTTTTCCCCTCCCATTACCTCTATAGCGTCCTCTATCACAGCCTTTGCTTTTTCATCAAGAGGCAAAACATATCCTCCCATACCTGTCTCTTATACACATCT
>JAOAAR010000338.1 GCA_026418755.1 Planctomycetota bacterium | reverse complement strand
ATGTCCGCTTCGTGCTTTATTATATAGTCCAGTTGTTCTTTAACAGTTTTTCTGAACTCTTCTCTGTCAAAGCGAACTTCCATCCCTTTCCTTTCGAGATGTGTCTATTTTCCATCACTGTCTTTGAATGTGACCCATCTCCAGATAAAGAAGCCGTGGTTTTGATAAGACAAGTTTTTGAGAAAGTCAACAGAAGGTCCGACCGGTATCACATTCTCAGTGTTTTCAAGCGTAGTGGCGAAAAGTCCTACCACATTGATTCGAGTCTTTCTGAATATGTTGCGGTATGAGAGTTCGTAGAGAATCCTATCATAGTTAGTGAATTTTCCCGCTGATGTGGCACCTCCACTTAAAAGAATTATATCGTCGGGATTTAATTCAAGCGCTTTTTCAAGGCTGTCGTAAAGGATAGCGGAAGCAAACTGCGGAATCCGTTGCGCTTTGAGAAATTCTGCCGCTTTAGATTTGTTCTGGTTGTTGGCATACACCAACCCTCCGTGGTTGAAGAAGCGCGTGTATGTGTCGTAACAAATTATGTTGAAGAGAACGAAATCCGGAAGAAGGGCGACAGCTTTCTCTACTTCTCTAAATGCAATTTCAGCGCGTCCTGTCCTCATCATTTGTTGAGAGCAATCTATGACAAAGACGAGCGACTTGGTATAGAAGGGTATATCCGCAAAATAGAAGTCTGCAGGAAGAATGACTTCATCGGATGGTTTCGCCGTTTTTCCTCCTGTTTTCGTGAACCAGTTGCGCCACTCTCCCTCCGTTTTGAAGGTTTTACCTGTAAGTGCAACAAGAGCGTGAATTACTGCCCCAAACAGCCGTCTATCTTTCACCTTGAGGAGCGAAATAAGCGGTCTGACCGCTTCTTCGCAGCGAGAGCGTGCAAGAATCTTTACGATGCTTTCTAACACAAGAGGAGAAGGTTCTTCAGAAAGGTGTTTCAATAGCCTCATGGCAGCGTACGCCCCTTCCAATTTCCCAATGCTCCGAACCGCCGCATCACGGACGAACCACTCCTTGTCTTTAAGGAGAAGTTCGAGAGCGGTGAGCGAATTCTTCTCTTCTCGCTGCCCGAGAGACTCGGCAACGAGAAACCTGACTAACGGCTCAGACTCTCGCTTGAGCGCCTTCGTGAGAGTATCATATGGAATGGGTGCCTGAATATAACCAAGAGCCTTCGCCACAGATGTCCTCACCTCTTTTGACGGAGAACGCCCGAACACATCTTTTATGAGCCACTCAACAGTCTCCTCATCAGATAAGGCTGAGAGTGCCTTCGGAACGGAAACCGTAGTTAAGTGCCAGTCAGCATCACTGAGCAGATTCAGAATCACCTCGACTGACTCTTTATCGCCAATTTCTGCAAGAGCCACCATTGCTTCCTGCCGCAGCGCAACATCGTAAGACCTGTTGGTTGCGACAGATGATAGAAAATCGAGTGCCTTCAATTTCGCAGCGATATGGAGTTGCTCGATTTGTCCTGACAGGTCGTTCTTCTTCAAATGCTCCGCGAAGAGGGAAAGAACCTGTTTGATGTCAGGCAGAGGGGGTTCTTCCTTCTTCTCAGTAAAAGGGGGTGGAAGAGGAGGCAGAGGTGGTTTTGGAGACTCTGCGGTTGCACGCGGAAACTCGACTCCCTCTTTCGGGTCTCTTTTGACAACATCTCTCTTTGCCTCTACAGGCTCCTCAGGTGGCTTCAGCGGAGCAACGGAGAGTTCAGGAGTAACTTCGGGTATCCGAGGAGAAGGATGAGCGGTCTCCTCGGAAGGCGCAGAAGAGGTCTTTGGTAGTCTGTTTTCTGTTTGTCTTTCAGAGGTAATAGCAGAATGAGAGTCCGCCGTCGTCGAGGAATGCTTTCGAGAAGACTGCTCGAAGAGAAAAGTAAAGATGAGAAGCGCGATGAGAAGAGCCGCTGCAATGGAAGCGTAAAAAGAGACTCGTTTCAGAATGGAGCGGACCAGAACCTTCCTATGAATAAGCGATTGAATTCTCCATTGGGTATGCTGGACAGTTCGGTGAAGACTCCCTTCTGGTGGCTCTTCTTTCTTTAACTGTTTTATCAGGTTACGCACAGACAAAAACTGGCGGTAAATTGAAGCGCACACATCGCAAGTGCGAACATGCTCTATAAGAG
>JAOAAR010000337.1 GCA_026418755.1 Planctomycetota bacterium | reverse complement strand
TCACAACAAGACTCATAGTGGGAGGCTCAATCGCTTGGTAACGGTTCGAAAAAGACGGAAAGAGCGCTTTGATGGCTCTCTCCCTTTCGCGTAGATGGAAGAGACCGTCCAGAATGGAGTCTAAAAGCATAGTCTTGCCCGATTCGTTATCGCCAACCACGACTGTGAAATCAGACGGTTCTATATAAACATTTTTGAGAAGAAGATATTTATCTATCTCTATTCTTTCTATACGCATCTTTTACCCCCGCCTTAAGAGTTCATCAAAAACCTGAAGCGCCAACTCCAGAGATTTCTGCTTCACCGCCGCATCCTCATCCGAACCTTCCAAACGCTTAACAAACTCCCGCACTAACGGATTCCCTTCAACAAGGCTTTTGTAACTCACCGTTCTATTGTTTATGTGCAACTCCGCATACTCTTGAGAAAACTCAAGAAGAAGTCCCTGCACTATGTCATTCATATCGTATTCTGAAAGCCCTATGTAGCCCTTCAACTCAACCACCATTTTTGCCTGTGGGTTCGAACGGCTCTTCAAGAGACGACGCAATTCTGCCTGCCCTTCTAACTCCTTTCCTATAAAGAGAGAGAACTCAAGTCTGTCTATGTAGGGAAGAACATCCACATAAAGTCTCTCCACCGTAATCTGTCCACCTTCAAAACTCAATCTCGCACAAGAACGTCTTCCTATCTCAGAAATAGTCACAGGAAGAGGGCTGCCAGGGTAACAGACGAGTGTCCCATCAATCCTTTCGCTAAAAAAATCTGAATGTATATGTCCGAGCGCAAGATAACGCGTCCTCAAAGAGGAAATCTCGTGCGCGTATATAGGAAAATACTCTTCTTTTCGCTCCGAGACCTCAAGATGGAGTCGAGGATACTCTTTGAGAAAGAGCGTGCCGTGAAGGAGCAGGATGTCAGAAGGAGGGAATCCACCTTCGTCGAGAATGTTCTGAAGACCTGTAGAATGCTGAAAAGGAACGCCGACTATTCGCAAGCCCTCAAACTCGAGTTCGCTGAACGGCTTTCTGTTCAAAATGATGATATTCTCCCCATAATCCATATTATCGCCATATGCATCGCAGTCATGATTGCCTGGAATCAGAAGAATCTTCTGCGGAGATAACCTCTCCTGAATAGAACGTACCGAAGCACGCAACGCATTCGCATCTGAAACCCCATCAAATAGGTCGCCGCACATCAGAATATGAGAACCGTTAGTTTTTGCCACATTCACCAGATGTTCAACAACTTCAAGCCTCTCCTGTCTGTCCTTACGAAGATGTAAATCCGCTGTGTGCAAAAACGACACCATACTCATTCTTTCCTTTCCGTCACTCTTCTGTTGTACTTTTTACTCATCTGAAGAAGGAAATTGCGCTCCTTCCGCGAAAGCACCGTCATACCTCCGCGGCTCACTTTCCTAAGCAGCATATCCAATTTTTCTTCCTCTTCTGCTTCCGTCATAGCGCTTTCGACCTGTCTCCGTAACCACCATTTGCTTAATTCCATCCTGAAACGTGGCTCAAAAACAAGCACGAGAACAGCAACAGAAAGCCCTGAAAGTTGAGAAACAACAATGACAGCGCCAAGGTGAGGAGCACTCGCGAACGCCCCACCGCAGATGAGAACAGGCGCGGCAAATTTTGCTGGTACTACGCCGAAAAAGCGAAGGTATGGGAAATAGGCTGCACAAAGAAAGGAAAGGGCAATAGCACCGCCACCAGCACCAGCTACTGTCTCCTCCGCGCTAACCAGTTCGTATGTCACAAGATTGGTCACTGCAGCGCTCGAAAAATAGGTGAAAAGGAACACCAGCGCCCCTAACCTCCGTAGAACAAACCAACCGAAAAGATAAAGGACGAAAATGGTGAATGCGAACTGCCAGAATGAAGTCCAGACAAAGCAAGAGGAAAGAATGCGATAAGGCTCATCAAGCGCTTTCACTTTACGGAGTGAAAGAGTGTCTACAAGACGCAAGGGTTCCTCGGGCGCTCTCTGCCCGAACTCATAGACAGCGAAAAACAGATGAAAGAAGATAAGAGTTAGAATCAGGAACGAAAATCTTCCTCCCAGGAACCGATGGGCGGCACCTACACCGTTTCCTATCAAATTGTCACTGTCTAGTCTCATAAAATCCTGCCAACAGC
>JAOAAR010000336.1 GCA_026418755.1 Planctomycetota bacterium | reverse complement strand
TCAGATGTGTATAAGAGACAGGGAGAGAGATGTTGCTATTGCACTGTTTGGACTGATTGCAAGCGGTGATGTGGAGGGCGCAAAGGCAAGACTGAATATGAGATTTGCACAGTTTTCAAAAATTCTGGCAGCGCTGAGTCTCCCTGATTCATCTTCTGTGGTGAGTTACGATATGAAGAGCGCAGATGCTCATTATGCCCGCTTCTATAAAGGTGTCGAGCAACCGCTTCTTACTATGGCGAAGGAGCGGGAATACAACAGAATCCTTGCCGAAGTGAGACGGGATTTGAACGCCAAAAAGTATGAAGAGGCAGCCGCAAAAATTGAACAACTTCTTTGTGGACTCTACGACGAGTTCCTGGATGAAAAGACGAAGCAAGAGTTAGAGAAAAACCGTGAACTCATTCTGGCAAAACTTGCAACTCCACCTGATAAAAAAGAAACGACTCCACCTGCAAAAGGACTGTTGGCGTCACTGAAAAAGTATTTCCACGCTGCCTCAATAAAGGAAATCAAAAAAGATGAAGTGTTCGAGTTCACATACGATTTCAAAGACAAAGAGCAATTGTTAGACTGGCGGTTCAACGACGAAAAGCCAGACGCCCGGAGAATAGACGAAATGTGGAGAAACTACGAGGATTTCAAAACTCGACGGAGAAAAAACTATGAGGATGTGAGAAACTTCGGACTTGTCCCTTACGGCGCAGACAATGTTATTAAAGTAAGAGACGCCACTTTGAGATGGTGCGCCGTCTGCGAAGGAGATGTGGCTTTGGAGTTCACATTTGTCTCTATGTGCACACAGGATATCAAAGCAAACCTTTGCGAGAACAAAGATGGCAAGTATATCTTTGGCTGGGGAGTCGGCGGAGACGAAGAGTATAGAAAAAATGTCCTGAAAGGGGCAAGACACGCAATAATCCGTGTTGAGCGAGAAGAAGGCGGTGACCATCAAGAACTCATTAAAAACCATCGCTGGAACGGCGATTACCTGGCTCTGCCTGAAAGATTCAAAATCTATGTGGTCATGGCACAGAAAAAAGGCAACCAGTTGAAACTGTATGTTGGTGGCGCCAATTTCGCATCCGGCGTAGACGATGTCTTCAACGAAGGAACAGTCGCTATCAACGCCAGCGGAAGTGGCTGCCTCCTCGTAGCAAGAGTCAGAATCCAGTGCAAACTTCAAGAGAAATGGCTCCAAGAGGAAGTAATGAAGGTGAAAGTCTCTGAGAAATCCGATGAGAAGTCAGACGACAAACTTGACGAAATAGGTAAAATGGTCAAAGCAACGAAAGAGCGTATAAAGGGGTTGACAAACGAGGATACCGAAAGGCTTGAAAAATGTTTAAGGACGGCAAAAGACTGGCAAGATAATATGGGAGCCGAGTGGGCTCGTTGGGCGCGTCCTTACGACCGTCTCAAAGAAGAGGTAGAGAGATGCAACGATGTCGAATCCCTTCGCCGTGTGTTAGACGAGGCAGAAAAAATCATAGATAGATGGAAGAATCCGCCTAACCCTGGAGGCCCCCCTCCTGGCGGACCGGGCGGTTGGCCCCCTCGTGGACCAGGCGGCGGCAATCCAGGTCCAGGTGGCGGCGGCTGGGGACCTGGCGGACCAGGCGGCGGTCCCGGCGGCGGAAGGTGAAAACGACATAACGCCAAATAAAATCGCTTCACTTTGACTTGAAAGAATCAAGAAAGGTAGTTAGTATCTTCTGTCTTTCAAACTTGTAAGGTATCCTGTCTTGCGGAATATCTGAAAAAATTTTTGAAATTTCACTCTTCATCGCTTTTAGCCCGACAAGCCTCTTCTTAAATATTTCGGCATCTCCTATAAAAGTCCCCCAAATTTCAAGATTGACGATGACCTTGCCCGAAGTCTCCGCCGACACGCAAAAATCAGCATACTCTTTCTTCGTAGCGGCGCAGTTTGACGGCGCCTCTTTCTCAGCACGCCATTCGTCCAGAAGATAACGGGTATACATCAAACGGTCAAGAAGGTCTCTCTCTTTTTGCGTCAGAGTGTCAATGGTGAAACGGATATTAAACTGTTTTTCAAATTCTTCTTTCAGCAATCTTTGAGCAACAGCAAGACTTCTTATACCGGCTGAACGGGTTGGAAAACCTCCTTGAACCAAAACCGCCCCTTCACACTCACTGCATACC
>JAOAAR010000335.1:1794-2184 GCA_026418755.1 Planctomycetota bacterium | reverse complement strand
CAAAGGTGATTACGATAGTGCGATTGCGGATTGGAAGCATGCGTTGAAGTTGAATCCGAAGTTGAGAGATGTCCAAGATAGCATCAGGGATGTTAGATATAGTAGAATAAGGAAGGGGAGCAAGGAGATTGCACTTGAGTGGAACGATAAGGGGTTCGCTAAGGCGGAGAGAGGTGATTATGATGGTGCAATAAGAGATTACGACAGAGCGATTGAGTTGAATCCAGAGTATGCGGAGGCACTTTATAATCGAGGAGTCGCTAAGAGCAAGATGGGCGACTGGGCTGGCGCGATTGCCGATTTTGATGAGGCTTTAGAATTGAAGCCGAAGTATGCATTAGCGTATGCAGGACGCGGAGAAGCACGAATGGCAAAAGGAGACTGTTACGG
>JAOAAR010000335.1:0-1784 GCA_026418755.1 Planctomycetota bacterium | reverse complement strand
CGAGAGGTGATTATGAGGGTGCCATTGCTGATTTCAACAAGGTTATCAAGTTGACTCCGAATAATGCAGAGGCGTATTGTATGCGTGGTGATGTTATGTGTTCACAGCAGGAATATGATGCCGCTCTTGCGGATTATAATAGGGCTATAGAGTTGGATTCAGGAGTAGAAGCAGCGTATATGGGGAGGGGAAGTGTTTTGATGGCCAAAGGCGATTATGATGGTGCGATTCTTGACTACACTAAGGCGATAGAGTTATCTCCGAAATCTGCTTTAGCCTATCATAACCGCGGGGTTGCGAGATGGAACAGAGGTGACTACGATGGTGCGATTAAAGATTATTCGACTGCGCTTGGTTTGAATCCGAACTATGCGGAAGCGTATTACAACCGCGGTAACGCTTACTACAGGAAAGGCGACTTTGAGAAAGCGATAAAAGACTTCAACAAAGCGCTCAGATTGAATCCGAAGCATCCAGAAGCATACAACAACCGCGGGCTTGCAAAAGCGAAAAAAGATGAGTACGAGGAAGCAATAAGAGATTACGACAAGGCGATTGAGTTGAAGCCGAATTATGCAGAGGCGTATCACAATCGGGGGCTTGCCCGGTACTCAAAACGGCGCTATGAGAGTGCTATTGCAGATTTCAAGAAGGCTTGTGAGTTGAACCCGAAGAATGCGCTTTCGTGGTATCTTCTCGCCCGTGCGTATACGAAAGTGAACGACAAGGATAGAGCCCTCGTGGCTCTTAAGAAAGCGTTTGATATGGATACCACTGGTCGTCTGTTGAAAGAGAGAGCAAAAGATGACCCTGACTTTGAATCCCTCCGAGAGGAGGAAGAGTTTAAGTTACATTATTATTGAAATTTGCATCTGCTCTGTTGAAGAATGAAGGTTTTTTTCTGCCTCAAGACCAGTTGAATCAGCAGCCGCAACTCTTTACAGGTTCCTTCATTATGCGTAGGCTGATGGTGACAGAGAAGAGTTTGTTAAAAAGGTGTCGAATATTCTCTTAGTAGTCTTTTCTCTGCGTGACATAGAAGAGAATCTTAGAAGAGAATCTCTTGAGTGAGGAGGGTTTCTGTGTAAGCAGTTTGGCAGACACTTTTTCTTTCGACAAAGCCCCTCTTAAGGTTCACTGCTTTTCAACAGAGCAAAACTAACTTAACTTAACGCATTTTTATTTTACATTTTTGTTCACACTTGCTCGTTTGTTTGTTTAGATTAGTATGGAGTTTTTGAAGGAGAGGAAGGATGCAGCGGATGTTCTGTTTTTTTATTTCAGTCTTCTTGTTGAGCATGGTTCTGTTTGCGGCAGATAAACGGTTTGCAAGAATCAGTGGCAAGGTGGTTGATGCTCAAGGAAACCCCTTGAAAGGGGTTCCTGTGGGTGTGGTTCGCTTCTCGAAGATTCGGAAGGATGCGAAAACAGTGGAGGCGGAGTTGGTTGTTAAGACGGAGGCGGACGGTTCGTTTGC
Source organism: Planctomycetota bacterium (assembly GCA_026418755.1). GTDB lineage: Bacteria > Planctomycetota > SKW154 > SKW154 > SKW154 > SKW154. The sequence goes on along the minus strand of JAOAAR010000335.1, from coordinate 307 downwards.
TATACGAGTAGACAGAAGGTACGAGGGGCTTGATGCGGTTTATGTCTTCACTTTGTCGAGATCTCACAAGAACCAGATATACGAAAAGGTGGAGTTTAAAGGGACCTCTCCCGATGTAGACTCTTTTGGGAATGCGAAGAGGCTAGACCTGAGCAAGAACGATGTCGAGGTAAAGTTTGTACTGAACGCTTTGATGCGTCCGAAGCAGTCGTTTATGGTTGAGATGAGGGATGGTATTAAGTTGGCGACAGATGTGTATCTTCCTGCGTCGGGGGGAGAGAAAGAGAAGTATCCTGCTTTGTTGGTG
>JAOAAR010000334.1 GCA_026418755.1 Planctomycetota bacterium | reverse complement strand
GCTGTGTCCGTTCCGAGCGCAAGCCCGCTTGTCACCACTAAACCGAGGGCGCTTAAGTTGTAGGCGAACTCTTCTGCCACACGCATGCCGTACCGAGTGGGTTTTCGTGTGCCTACTATTGCAATCTGTGGGGTGCTCAGGACAGAAGTATCACCTTTTACGAAAAGAACGGGTGGAGGAGAATCTATCTCTTTTAAGAGGGGAGGGTAGCGGGTGTCTTCAAAAACCAGTATTTGAATTGAATTTTTCTGGCAGAAAAGGAGGGTATCTTCGGCGGTCTTCAAGTTCTCTTTTGAGAAGAGTTCTTCTACTTTACTAAGGGGAATTACGGAGGTTTCCGCAACCGCATTTGCGCCTGCTTCGAAGAGAGCGAGAATGTTACCAAAATGGGTTAGAAGTTTTTTCGCGCTGATGGCACCTATTCCATTGGTAGCCACAAGTCGTAGATAAGCGAGTCGGGAGTCCATTAAAGAGGTTCCTCTTTCTTTGGAGAATCTGTCGGATTCTTCTCTGTCTCCTCTTTTTTCTCGACGCTCTCGACGGGTGGACTACTGCAACTCAAAGGAGGAACCTCCTGAGGAGAGGCTGGAGGCTTTTCGGGAGCGCTGCATTCAGATGGTTTTCTCTCCTCTGTACCTGTTGCATTCTGCGATTTTGTTTTTGCGACGGCGAGCAGTTTATTTCGCATATTTTGAAGAAATTTTTCGCTCTCTTTCAGTTCGAGTCTTGCTTTTATGATGAGAAAGACTACTAGCGCCAAGATGACTCCACTGACAATGAGCATAGCGGTCCACGGGAAATCAGCCATCATAGAGTGGGGTGGTAGATACACCAGCCTTCTTGCTATGAGAAAAGGCTCGATTCTGCGGACTTCCTTCCCTTTCTCTTCGTAGACTGTTTCCAGCATCATCACAAACACACCTGATAGTTCCACATCATCCCCCATATAGGGGTCTGCCTCAAACTCTCTGTCTTTCTCAAAGATGATGAAGAGGACAGAACTTGGATTCTCAGTGCGATACAACTTGCCCAACCAGAATTGGGTTATACCGGAGACATTGTCATTTAAAGTTCTGTTTTCCAGTGAGATGAGCCTTCCTCGCACATGGACGAACTTTCCACGATATTCCTTAGGGTTTGTCACCGCTGTTCGTAGATGGATTTCTTCAGCCTTTTTTTCAATCTCTTCGGCTGACATGCTGTTTAACATATGGAGGACATACACTTGTACATCGTCGGGCAGATAGTCTGAATTATCGACGACTTTATTCCACATTTCAGGATTCTCTTTGAAGGCTTCTTTCGGCGAAGGGGGTTTCGGAGGGAGGATATCGGAGGAAGTCTCTCCACTACCTCCCTTTCCTCCGAATTTTTCATTCAACCATTTCATATACTTTTTCGATTCTTCGGAGTCGTCAATCCGCTCAGGCGTCTTCGGCGGGATATCGACTCTCATTCCTTCAGGAGTTTTTTTTCGCTCTTGAGGCTTTGACATGTAAGTTGGCAATACTGCGATAAGGGAGATGAGTACAAGAAGCATTAGAATCAACATTGCACAAAGTCTGACAAACTCTCCCTTTGACATTCCCATAAACTCTTTCTCTTTTTGTTTGAACTTATCAAGCATCACTCTTTCCCCTAATAACACATATTCCTTCTGAAATTATATACCCTTGAACAGGCGTTTCAAACCACTACTTTTTGGAATTGTTGCTATTTTTAGAGTTAATTTTGTGATTCTCAAAGTGGGATAAGGAAAGCAAGAAATGGTGAGTGAGATTGGCAGAAGTGGAGGCTTTGACACGGAAAAAGAGTTGAAAAGCGAAGGACAGAATAAGATACTAATTAAGGAGTGGGATTTTATGGGAAAGGATATGGCGGCGAAAAGAATCGAGCAGGACCACTGGCGTTTCAGGCAGATTGTGCGCGGACAGATTCGACAGAACCTACGGAAGTATATGTCGAGGGGTGAGATTCTCACTCGGAAGGGCAAGGATGTGGTTTCTGTACCGATTCCGCAAATTGAGATTCCGCGGTTTCGGTATGGTGTGCAGCAGGCAGGTGGTGTAGGGCAGGGTGAGGGGGAAAAAGGAGAGCCTTTTGAGGGGGAGGGGGGTGGTGCGGGGGATATGCCTGGTGAGCATCCGCTGTCTCTTATACACATCT
>JAOAAR010000034.1 GCA_026418755.1 Planctomycetota bacterium | reverse complement strand
ACTGGTTGCCGCGCCTGCGCTGTAGCGTGTGCAGAATGGTATGAATGGGAACCTCCTGGAGGATTTGGCTACGACTATTCTGAAGATTTTTCTCCCGATGTGCTTCTGAGGATGACTCACCACGAAGCGGTTACACTTGAAGGAGTTCGATGGCTGACGGCACCCCGCATCTGTATGCATTGCTTTGAAGCACCATGCCTTGCCGTTTGCCCTGTCCCCGGCGCTTTGGAGCGAGACCCTGCCTCCGGGTATACAATCGTCCTGGACGAATCCCGTTGCATTCACTGTCTTTACTGCACATATGCCTGTGCTTTTAACCTTTTAAGACCTGGAGAAGAGAGTGATGAGCATTATGTTGTATCAAAATGTAACCGCTGCGTCGAGCGGACGAGAATCAACTCGGGTGAAGTTCCTGCCTGTGTTGCTGCCTGCCCAACCGGCGCTTTGGTATTCGGCAAAGCGGTGGAAGAGGTGTTCGTTGAGAAAGAGATGCGGATTGCTGCGGTAAAAGTGACAGGAAAGAAAGAGAGAATAAGTTATGGCGAAGGATATTTACGCGGGCTTGGAGTCATATACATATTCGACAGTGACGATTCTCGTGACTATTTTTTGGTAAACATGCCCCGCTATCCTCGCGTTGCTTGGACTTGGCAGTCACTTCTCAAACCTGCAGCACTCATCGCAGGCATTGGAGCGCTTATAATAATGCTTCTTCATCGGATGTTCATCGGTCCTCTTGGCGTGAAAATCGTTGAAGAAGAGGAGGAGCGGGAATTGAGCGAAGAAGAGTTGGAGCGGATGATAAAGTTGAAACGGCAGGAGGGTAAGATGAAGGCGATGGGTGCTGAGAAGAGGTTGATGCGGAAATTGAAGAAGGGGGCGAAGCGTCCTCTGGGCAAAAAGAGATTCTGAAAGCATTGAAAGTAGGGGGAGTGATATATGGCTCTTAAGAGGAAGATGAGTAAGTCGCACGCTAAGGCGCGTGTGGAGACATTGAAAGCACGAGGTAGGGCACCTACAAAGCCTATTGATACTGGGCCGAGAATGTTCGTCTCTTCGACGATTGAGCGGATGCGCACATGGCTCTTTGTTGCACTATTTCTTTTCATTTGCGTCCTCGAAATAGGTCTGCAATGGCGTGAAGTTACGGTTGCTCCTGAGCAGATTGGAGGTTACCGAACCCTTTACACAATCCACTTCTACGCCACTTTCGTTTTTCTTGCCACTCTGGTTATTTTCGCTCTGCCGAGACTTCCTTTTGCATTAGTCTGGCACAACTACGACTTCGAATATATCCGCAAGTTCGGCGGGTTCGGTCGTAAATACTCTCCTGTCCCGCCCGCAGGTAGATACAACGCTCTCCAAAAACTGTATACACTTGCGATTCTGCTGATTGGTGGTTTGTACGGCATCACAGGGATTGCGATTCACAGTGTCCGCATCCTCGACGCCCAGATGATTCGCCTGAGTTTCAACATCCACCTCGCAGCGTTCATTGTTATGGTTTTTATCTCTGCACTCTATGTCTATTTTATGTATATCGCAACGCCAGGCAGATTCTCCATCCTTACAAAAGGGTTTCTGAAAGTCAAATTTCTTCAGACTCACCATTCGGTCTGGTTCGAGAAGTTGAAAGAAAGACCGCTAACTTCAGAAGAAGAGCATCGGCGCGTGATGGAGACTCTACATCATAAGGACATCGCCCGCGTTATGAAGAAGAAATCGGGCGCTGGTGAGGTGGTGGATATGGAAGTGGTAGAAGAAGGTGGAGGTGAAGAGGTCGCCGTAGAAGCGAGTAGAGAGGAGGCAGTTGTTCCAGAAGAAGAGGTTTCAGTAGAAAGTGAAGCGGAAGAGAGCGAAATAGAGGCAGAGGTAGAAGGATCTGAAAGTGAAGAAGGCGAGACTGCTGAAGCAGAGGAAGAAGAGCAAGAGAATTTGGAAGAAACAGAGCAGGAAAAGACCGCTGAAGGAGGAGAGAAGCAAGAAGAGGCTAAAGAGAAAGGAGAGGGTTAAAGAGAGGTGGGCGCATCTTTTCTCCTCGTCTTCAAGGCACATGTTAAACGTTCTGGTTTTTACATTCTGATTTCGATTTTCATCACACTATGCTTCCTTGGTGCGCTCTATGACCTCTTTTCTCTTGGAGGCGTGTCCACTCTTGCTTCTGAGGTGTATGCGGGGCTTGCGATTCTCCTTTCCGTTTGCGTTCCGCTTTTTTCCCTGGCAGACTTTCTGGAGCAAGAGGAAGAAGAAGAATGTTTTGATTTAACCTTTTTGCGTCCTGTGAGTGGAGTCAGGGTTTTAGCAGGACGGTTTTTGGGTGCGTGGACAGCAACTTCTATCGCTTTAGTATCCCTTTCTCTTTCTTACTACATTGCAACGCTTGTTTGCGAAACATATCTTTCGCCTGCTTCAAATTTCGTTCTGCCTCTTGCTCTCACAACAGGTGCCGTGAGTTGCGCTATTACACTTCTTCTCTCCCCCATCGGGGGTTTCGTTGCAGTTGCGGTTGCGCTCCTATCAGCACTCACTGCAAGCCACATAATCGCATTTTATGCCCAGTCTGCCCCTCTCCTTAAACCTCTCTCTCTTCTTCTACCACCTTTCCATCTGGCAAACCTTCAAAGCGAATGTGCAGCGGACTCCATACCATCTTTAAGTAGAATATTTCTGGGCGTGTTTGCGAACCTTTCTTATACTGCGGTGCTACTCGTCATAGGCGAGATGTTTTTGAGCCTGCGCCACAAGCCAGCCGAATAGTCGGTTCTTCGTCACATCCTCTTCCGTTTCACGCTCAGGATGCCACTGCACTCCTATTAACATGCGTCTTTTATCTTCAATTGCCTCGACTATGCCGTCCTCTGAGCAGGCAGAAATCACCAGTCCTTTGCCCAATTTTCGTACAGCCTGATGGTGATAACTATTAACCAACATTTCATCTCTTTTGAGTATTTGATGAAGCAATGTTTCTCTCTCGATTCTGATTTTATGGAAGCAGAGTTGTTTTGGCGAACTCGTGTGGCCACGATTTCTTGGAATATGCTGGATGAGTGAGCCCCCCAAGGCGACATTCAGAAGTTGTTCGCCGCCGCAGATTCCGAGAATTGGCAATCTCTTCTCAAGTGCCCTCTCAACCAGCAGAAAATCGAACTCCTGTCTCCGCGGATGAATCAATTTCGTAGAGCGATGCTTTTTTTCGCCGTAAATTTTTGGGTCTATGTCAAGCGAACCTACGAGGACCAATCCTGAGACGCTTGTGAGAATCTCGTCTACATAGTTCCTGTTTGGTATGCAGGCGGATATAAGCGGAATTCCTCCTGCATCAGCGACAGCATCACAGTAATTTGCCCCGGTCGCAACGACCTGGCTTCCCCGTATTTCCGTGTAATTCGAGTTCAAAATGATTTTGGGCTTTTTGGACATATTTCCTTTCTCCTTCCACCCCATTCAAATTAACCACTTCGAAGTTCGTGAACGCAAAAACAAAAGGCGAAAACAAAAAGAAATGGGCGTAAAAAGGGTTTTGATTATGCGGAGACGGAATTTATCAATAGAATGTTTTTGATGCTCTAACTCTTCGGATTCGATGGATGGGTTATACAACGGCGTTTGTGGGAAAAGGCGGCGTCGGTAAAACTACTCTTGCGGCGCAACTCGTCCGCTTCCTTGTTGCTCGGAAAAAGGGGAGTGTACTTGCCGTTGATGCTGACCCGAACAACAACCTCCATCTCGCATTGGGCATTTCCGCACCAAGAACCATTGGAGAAGTTCGCGAAGAACTTGCTTCAGATACTCTCTCAAACCCAGCCATAAGCAAGGAGAGAATAGTTGAATACAAACTTCAAGAACTCCTTGTTGAGGAGAAAGGGTTCTCTCTTTTGGCAATGGGTAGACCGGAAGGGCAAGGCTGCTATTGCTATGTGAATCACATCCTCCGAAGGTATCTGGACATTCTCCAGAACGATTTCTCCTATGTGGTGATCGATACAGAAGCAGGTATGGAGCATCTTTCAAGGCGTACAACAAAAGATGTCGACCTGATGCTTATTGTCTCACAGCCAACAGAATCTTCTCTTCTTGCGGTCGAGAGGATTGCTTCTCTTGCGCGGAAACTACCGATTTCTGTTAAAGCAATGGCGGTCATTTTGAATATGGTTACACCGCCGCTGTCGGAGAAAATCACCGAGAGAATAAAGAGTATTTCTCTTGAAATTGTATCTGTTGTTCCATACGATTCTCGGATTAGCGGGTTTGGAATCGCTGACGAGAACGAAAACATCTGCCCGCCATTAGAGAGTCTATTTGAGGGAATTGCTAGTAAGAAGCGGTTCTAAGGAGGGGAGAGGATGGTTTTGTTCGGGCAGATACTTTTGGCTTCGGGTTTGATAACGGAACAGGACTTGCAAGCAGCGCTCGAGGAGCAAAAAAGAAGCCCACGGCTGTTGGGCGAGATTTTAAGGGAGAGGGGTTTATTGAGCAGAAGTGACCTGTGGGAGGCGTGGACGGCGCAATTGACATTGAAAATGCCACAACTCGGCGGATTGAAAGCGCCTACCGCTGTCAGAAGACTCGCTTTTGGCGACCTCTCAGAACACTACGCCGCAACTCCAATCTCCGTCTCCCCCACTGAAATGGTGATACTTCTTAACTCAAAGGATGATATTCCTATTCTTGACGACCTGAACATCCTTTATGAAATCGAGAACATAACAGTGGCGGTCACCTCCGAAGAGATTTCTCAAGAGGTGAGAAGGAACTACCCGAGAGTAAAACTCGCGATGTGTACTAAATGCGGTGGAAGCGTTGCAGCAGGTACCTCTCGTGTTATGATAACAGAAGAAAAGAGAGTGCTGTTCATCTGCGAGACATGTTATAAGAAGACCTCTCGTGACACTGGAATCTACGAATAACGCCTCCGAAGAGGCAAAAAACAGCAGGGGAAAGCGACAAGAAGGGGGCAGAAGATGCCTCTAATGAAATGTCAAGCATATCGCTTTGGTAAAACGACCAGCGTGTCTGGTGGAGAAAACGAGCAGAATTTTTATAAGGAGTAAGAGGATGCCAATCCCAGAAGTTAAGGAAAAGTGGGCAGGTGGAATAGTGGAGGTTCAAATAGGCGCCACATCTGCGGAAGGAGGTACGCGTACCTCGGTAGTGAAAGTCGGCGGTCATAAAGGGCTTCCGTTTCTTCCATTCGAGTCTGCAGGGGGGAACAAACCTGTCATTGCAGCCCATATCCTGGACATTGTACCAGATGAATGGCACCCCCTTCTCAAAGAGCCTTATAAGAGCGTTTATAACGATGTCGGCAGATGGGCAAAGTTTTGCGTCGAAGAATTGAAGGTTGAGATGATAGCACTCACTCTTTCAGGATGCCATCCCGACACTGGTAACAGGGACGCGGATTATGCAGCGAGTGTGGTGACGAAACTGAAAGAGGCGGTAGGTGTTCCCCTCATCGTCTGGGGGACGGGAGTGGTAGAGAAGGACAATGCGGTGATGCCGAAGGTGAGTTCGGCTCTGCGTGGTGAGCGTGTACTGTTAGGAGCAGCAACACAGCATAACTACAAGACTCTTTGTGCAGTAGCGCAGGCGGATGGACATTGCTTAATTTCGGAGGCACCGCTAGATATCAATATCGGCAAGCAAGTAAACATCCTCTTGTCAGATATGGAATTTCCTCTCAACAGAATCGTGATGTTTCAGGCGACAGGAGCCCTGGGCTACGGCTTCGAATATACATACTCGATTCAGGAGCGGCAGAGACTGGCAGGGCTCGGCGGTGACAAACTGATGGGGATTCCAATGCTTGCAACAGGAGGGGACGAAGCGTGGAAGGCAAAAGAAGCAAAAGCGCCTCAAAGCGAGTTTCCGCAGTGGGGCAGCGAATCCGTCCGGGGTCCTCTGTGGGAGATTACCACAGCGGTTGGGATGCTTTTAAGCGGAGTCGATATACTTTTAATGCGCCATCCCGACGCAATTAAGACGGTGCAAAAATACATCGCTCGTCTCTGGCAATAGATTCCTTAAAAAGAGAAAAAGCCCCTTTTCTAAAGAAATAGAGTATAGGAGGGTTATAGGATGATAGCGATTGCGGAGAGAATTAATGGGATGTTCAAGGATGTGCGGCAAGCAATCGCCGACAAAAACAAAAAAGTTATTCAAGACCTTGCCCGCAGGCAGGCTGAAGCAGGTGCTGCTTATCTTGATGTGAATGTCGGCACAGCAGCACGAGACCAGACAGGCGCGATGAAGTGGCTCGTGGAGACAATTCAAGAGGTAGTCAAAACGCCGCTTGCTCTCGATAGCCAGAAACTCGAGGTTATTAAAGCAGGGCTTGAAGTCGCCGATAAGCCTGTCCTCATCAACTCTTGTCAGGCTGACCCCGAGAAATTAGACACTTATTTTGCGCTGTGTAGTGAAAAAAACGCAAGCCTAATCTGTCTCACTATGGACAAGGAAGGAGTAAGTCAGGATGTTGCCAAGAGACTGGACAACGCTATGACTATACTCACGAAGGCACAAGAGCACAATGTTCCTGTCGAGCACATTTTTATTGACCCCATCTTTCTTCCTGTAAATGTTGACCAGCGGCAACCGAAAATCATCCTCGAAGTCATCCAGCAGATTAGACTGATGAGCGACCCTCCTCCTCATATCACATGTGGACTCTCAAACATTTCGCAAGGAGCAGCCAATCGTTCTCTTATCAACCGTACCGCTGTTGTGATGTTCGCTGCCGCAGGAATGGATTCCGCCATCTGCGATGTTCTTGACAAGGAACTGATGGACGCTTGGATTACCGCAGAAATGCTTTTAAACAAAATGATATACTCCGACGACTACATAAAAGCCGCCATTGCATCCTTGCGCCGATAACAGCAAAAATATGCAGGAAAAGGTTACAGTTACTAGAAGTAAGAAGTAAAATTTCTCCCTTTTCTAACGCTCGGTTTAAAAATTGATAACAGCGTGTTTTTAATATTTTTTCAACCTGATGAAATTTTTTGCTTGACAAGAATGCTCTCTGCCGTCATTATTTTTCTTTGATTAGAGTAACAAGGTGTATTTATGGATCTCGTTCTTAACACCTATGACAGAGAACTGATGCCGCCAGTCGGGCGACCGAGGCGCTCGTAGTTCTTCTTTTTTTCCTCTCTTTCAACCAAACAAATCTTTTTATACCATTTTTTGGATTCTTTTTAGGAGGAGATGAAATGGCTTTAGAACTGTTGAAAGAAAAGAGTTGTTTGAAGATTCTTCCTTCTGAGGTGTTAAGCACTCTGTCACAGCACATCTTGGTAGATGGCTTCGAGATAGTGATAGACCTTGAAAAAAGCAGTGGCAACTATATCTACGATTCGCTTTCAGGAGAGAAATTTTTAGACTGTTACAGTTATTTTGCCTCTCTGCCGTTGGGGCATAATCACCCAAAAATGTTCGAGCCTTCCTTCCTCAAAGAACTTCAAATAGCCGCTCTCTCCAATCCTGCTAACTCGGATATCTACTGCACCACCTATGCCGCTTTCGTCAAGAACTTCGCTCAACTTGCAATGCCTTCTCATTTCAAGCACCTGTTCTTTGTTGGCGGCGGCGCACCCGCGGTTGAAAACGCCCTCAAATGCGCCTTCGACTGGAAGGTACGCAAAAACCTGAAAAAAGGTAAAGGCGAACTGGGTAAGAAGGTCATCTACTTCGACGAGGCGTTCCACGGAAGAACAGGTTACGCTCTCTCCTGCACTCACACTGCGGGGGTAAAAATTGACTATTATCCGCGTCTTCCGTGGTATATGGTGGAGAACCCGAAGTTGAGATTTCCAGTGACTGAATCTGTTCTGAAGGAGGTGAAGGAGAAAGAAGAGAAGGTGCTTAAGAAGATAAAGAAGATTCTGAAAGAAGACGGCGATGATGTGGCTGCGCTCATCATTGAGCCTATACAAGGGGAAGGTGGAGACAATCATTTCAGAGGAGAGTTTCTGAAAGAGTTGCGGAAGATTTGCGATGAGAGCGATGTGATGCTTGTGTTTGACGAGATTCAAACAGGATGCGGAGCGACTGGGAAGATGTGGTGTTACGAGCATTTTGGCGTCGTACCTGACATTCTTGTTTTCGGTAAGAAGACGCAGGTGTGTGGGATTATGGTGAGTGAGAGAGTAGACGAGGTGAAGGAGAATGTTTTTACGGTGAGCGGGAGAATAAACTCGACTTGGGGAGGCAATCTTGTAGATATGGTGCGTGGGATTCGGTATATCGAGGTGATGAAGGAAGAGAGTTTGATAGAGAAGTCTGCGGAAGTAGGTGAGTATTTTGTTGAGAGGTTGTGGGAGTTATCAAAGAAGAGCAAAGGGTTGATAAGCAATGTGAGAGGGAGAGGTTTATTCATAGCGTTTGACTTACCTGACGGAGAGAGTCGCAACAGACTCCGCAACGCTTTGTGGGGAGAAAAGGTGGTAAGTTTAGGGGTGGGGTCGAAGTCGGTGCGTTTTCGTCCTGCGCTCATCTTTTCGGAGAAGGAGGTGGATGTGGTGACGGCAGCGATTGAGAAGAGTCTGAAAAAGTTGAAATAGGAGGATGATGAGATGGCAGAAGGTAGTGAAGAGAAATGGGGGAAGAAGTACCTGAAGGTAGCCTCTTATGAGGGGATAAAAGGTAAGGTGAAGAAGGTGCTTCTGCTTTATTCTGGGGGGCTTGATAGTTCAGTTATGATCCCATGGCTTAAGGAGCATTACGACTGCGAGGTGGTGACTTTGACGGTGAACTTAGGGCAGTTTATGGACGATATGGAGGAGATAAAGAGAAGGGCTCTTTCGCTAGGAGCGAAAGATGCGATAGTAGTGGACATGACGGAGGAATTTGTGAAGAGATGCATTTTCAAGGCGATAAAAGCGAACGGGCAGTATGATGGGTACTATTTGAGCACTCCTCTTGGGAGAGTACTGACTTGTGAGGTGGCTGTTAAGGTGGCGGCGGATGTTGGTGCTGATGCGATTGGGCATGGCTGTACGGGAAAGGGAAACGACCAGGTGCGTTTTGATGGTGGTGTATTGACTCTGGCACCCTGGATGAAAATAGTGGCTCCTGTCCGGGAGTGGGGGATGGGGAGAGAGGAGGAGTATGAGTACGCAATGGAGCATGGGATAGATGCAGGGAAGTTGAAGAGATGTCCCTATTCGCATGATGACAACATTTGGGGAATAACAAGCGAGGGGAAGGAGATAGAGGAGCCTGGCGTGTCCCCGCCGTTTGAGAAGATTTTGCGTGTTTGCAGCACGCCACAGAACGCCCCTGATGAGTCTGTTGATGTGAAAGTGGGCTTTGAAGAGGGAGTGCCTGTTAGCGTTGACGGTGTGCCGATGAAAGAGGTAGAACTGATAAGGACTTTAAACCGCCTGGGTGCGCTACACGGAGTGGGTGTGACGGTGTTGATAGAGGACAGAATCGTGGGGCTGAAAGTGCGAGGGGTGTATGAGAGTCCTGCGGCGCATATTCTGATTACAGCGCACAAAGCGTTGGAAGCGCTGGTATTGAGCAAGGAGGAGTTGTTTTTCAAGAAGGGGGTAGAAGCCAAGTGGGCACAGATGGTCTATGACGGGAAGTGGTTCGAACCGCTTCGGGAGGCGTTAGATGCGTTTATCCAATGTACGCAAAGATGGGTAACAGGAACGGTGACTCTAAACCTTTACAAGGGGGCTTGCAGGGCGACTGCGGTTGAAAGCCCTTATTCTCTTTGTGATGTTTCTCTGGCGACATTTGAGAGAGAGCGGGTGTTTAACAAAAATGCCTCGGCGCCGTTTATCGAGTTGTATTCGTTACAAATGCGCACAGTGAACAAGGTGCGTCAGAATGGTTCAGAATAAGAAGGAGGAAAGGTTATGGGAAAGACACGAAGCAATGGAGGAGCATTAGGGCTTCTGATTGGAACCTCTTTCGTGAATGGGGAAGAGAGAGTTGAATCTCCACCTTTTACACAGGACTTGTTGAACCCAAGAGCACATTGTGATATGCTTTTGGAGAAAAGTAACGACTGGGAGAACGAGAAAGAATTCTCAGAAAAGATAAAAAGAGATGTGTTCGACTTGATAAAACTCTACTGTCGGCATAGTTTTGAGAATGAGTAAAAGGTGCGAAAGGCGGATTGAGGAGGCTTTTTATGGGTAAGATGTGGAGTACTAAAAGAGCGCTAGACCCACTCATTGAGAGGTATACCGTAGGTGATGACCCAGAGGTTGACCTTATGCTCATGAAATACGAAGTAGCAAGTACAAGAGCGCATTCCGATATGTTGCTTAAGATGGGTATTATCTCTGGGGCAGAGAGGCAGAAGATAGAGAACGCGCTGGACGAGTTGGAGTACCTTTTGGGGCGTGGAGAGTTCAAAATTCAGGTGGATGAAGAGGACTGTCACGGGGCGTTAGAGAACTTTCTGGTGCGCAAAGTCGGGGAAACAGCGTTCAAAATCCATATCTTCCGTTCACGGAATGAGCAGGTACTGAACATTGTAAGGTTATATTGCAAAGATGCGATAGGGACTCTGATAAAGAAATTGGAATCTCTGAAGGCTGCGTTCGAGAAGCGTTCGGAAGAGTTTCGTGAACTCGGGATGCCTGGTTATACACACTCGCAGCGTGCGATGCCGACGACGGTGGGGGTTTGGCTTGGTTCGTTCGCCGCTTTGATTGAGGATGACATTGCACTTCTCTCTTTTGTGAGGGAGAGGCTGAACAGAAGTCCATTAGGAAGTGCAGCAGGATTCGGCACCCCTTATC
>JAOAAR010000333.1:1931-2202 GCA_026418755.1 Planctomycetota bacterium | reverse complement strand
CCTCTCGGCTACCACCAATATGCAACCCTGTAAGGCAAGTGATGGTACCTTTGATGAATTTCTGCCCAACCTTCTTCATATTTTTTCCTCCAATTATTTATTAATTCCTTGGGAAGAGGTAGTGGAAATATGCCACTACTGCTTGGAAGTGAGGCAAGAAGCCTTTTAGAAAGTCCTTCTCATTTTTTATAGCCTCTACATTTTTCTTGATGAACTCATAAAATTCACGGGGCAGCCTATCCGTCGCTCTACCTACTCTATCTGCTGCGAA
>JAOAAR010000333.1:0-1921 GCA_026418755.1 Planctomycetota bacterium | reverse complement strand
TTTCTAAGTTCTTTATGTCTACTTTTACTTCCCCAAAGGAGAGCCCTGAAAGTAACTTATTCTCTACCATTCTCGCATGGTGAAAAAACGCTCTAATCTGATGGTTTTTCATCTCTTTTTTGCCGAATATTGTCGCAATCACCTCAGCAACATTCTGCAGAAGATGTTCCCGTATGTTGCCATTCTCATCAAAGTATCCACCCTGAAGGTAATCATCAGGAAGTCTTGGAACTTGTTCGCGCTGTCTTTCATCCCTCCTTTGTCCTGATGGATTGCCGCCTAATCCTCCAAATGAGCGATACTCCCTAACCATATCTATTCCTCCTCGCTACCTCTTTCTCCTCTCGTCCGATTTAACGCATAATTCACCATCACTAAAATCTCAGAAGGCTCAATTTCTTCGTTCTCCATATTGCATTTCAATTGCTCAGCCCAGTCGTGAACCTCCTTCTTTTTAGGCTCATCAGATGCTGGTAGATTGCGGGCAATGTCGTATGTCATAAGCGGTAACCATTTCAAACATTCTGTCTGGAGTATACCTATCTTCCCGAACTGCTTCTTCAATTTCTCGTCCTTCTTTATCTCGTCCCATACTCTCGTATTAATCCTCTGCACCTTCTCAGACTCTCTCTCTGAGAGGTAATATCCCTTATAAAGTTGCGCATAAGTGAGCAGATTGTAAACAAATCCATGCGAAACGCTTCCGTTCTCAATCCATTTAGCAAGTTCTTCCCCTTTATCAATCGCATTTTCTGCTTTGTCCCATTCGAGTGTCTCGCCGAAAAGAGTCACACGATTTCTACCTCCGTTTTTCGACATTTCCAACGCTTCCTCCGCTTCCTCCGCCATAAATGAGACAGGCGTCTTCGGATGCGCCAAAACAACGCCGCCTGAAAGCGTTATCGCAGGATTCTTACAGGTATATAACCTGAACTTTTCATTTAATTTGATAATGAAATTGATTATATCATTCCAGGGACCAACAAGGAGTAAATCATCGCCACCCGAGAAGACTGTATATATGTTTTTATACTCTTCATCGCCCTCTTTATTATCAATCTCTCCTGATAGCATTTGCTGTATCCATCCGCAGAAGAACAAATCGAGCATACGGCTTAAAGTCGCAATCCGTGACATTGACCGATTTCCTTGAGGTAACCCGAACGCAAAAATCTTGCCGAGATGGTCAACATCCGCTTTCAGATATGCAACCGCCTTTCTCCCTTCCGAAGCATCAGATATATCTTCAAAATCCAGAACCCCTTTTCCCCCTCGTGGCACATAGTTAGCAATCCGACGCAAAAGAACGGGAGTCTCTTCATTCTCTTCCTCAATAAACCGCATTGCAAAAGAGAATTCTCCTCTTGGTCTGTCCGCCACCTCTACTACCAAATCATCCCACAACTTCCAACCTGCTTTCAATTGTTCCTCTTTTCCCCTTAATATATTGATGAATCTGGTTTCTTCTTTTACCAATTCTCCTCCAACATCTCTATCTTGCTTGCAGAAAACGCAAATCTCCCTTTCGTTCTCTTCTTGCTCTTTCGCAGGCAACTTCTCGCAACTCCTACAAGGTCGTTCCCCCTCACCGTACCCTTTAAGTAAGAATCTATCAACCTTCCATCCACTCTCTTTAAGAACACTCGAAAAAGTGCATAACTTCTTTTTCCTTAACTCGTTTGATAACTCAAACATTACTTTACCAAACTCTTGCAAGTCCTCATCACTTTTCTTAATATACGCAATATTTAACACAACCTCCGCATTCAACCTATTATGTAGCCATCCTTCAACTTTATTTTGAAGTCCTTGTAATCCCTTAACCGCTTCCTCGGTATTCGGCAAAAGCGCATAAAACTTGCCTCCCGACGAAAATAAAATATTCACCGGGGGCAGTTTCGGCTCAACAACCGACAACAAT
>JAOAAR010000332.1 GCA_026418755.1 Planctomycetota bacterium | reverse complement strand
GGACCCCGTTACCCGGATATGTGCGAGCCATACGACAGAAACTTGATAGAGATTGTTCGGAAAATAGCGTTGAAAGAAGGAATTAGCCATTCAGTGGGCGTGTATGCGGCAATGCTTGGACCTTCGCTTGAGACAAGAGCGGAGTACCGCTTCTTGAAGTTGATTGGCGCCGACTGTGTTGGCATGTCGACCGTTCCTGAAGTTATAGTGGGAGTTCATTGTGGCTTCAAAATCTGCGCTTTGAGTATAATCACGGATATGTGCCTTCCTGATGCGCTTGAGCCTGTGAAAATAGAAGAGATAATAAAGGTCGCAAACTCTGCCCAGAAGGATTTACGCAAATTGTTCTTGGGACTAATCAAGAAACTCAAATAGGAGAGCAAAAGTAGATGGACTATTCCAAAACGGTTAATCTGCCAAAGACAGCCTTCTCGATGAAGGCGAATTTGCGAGAAAAAGAGCCGAAGATTCAAGCCCGATGGCGCGAAATGAAATTGTATGAGAAGATTCGCAAAGAAAGAAAAGGGGCGGAAAAAATAGTCCTACACGACGGTCCACCGTATGCAACAGGAGATTTGCACATCGGCACCGTTATGAACAAGGTCTTGAAAGATTTTATCG
Source organism: Planctomycetota bacterium (assembly GCA_026418755.1). GTDB lineage: Bacteria > Planctomycetota > SKW154 > SKW154 > SKW154 > SKW154. Next base: position 1,590 of record JAOAAR010000332.1, on the reverse strand, counting down.
TCCGTTACTATACGATGTGCGGAAAAGACTCCCCTTATGTACCAGGCTGGGACTGTCACGGGCTTCCCATAGAATACAAAGTGATGCAATCTCTTGGAGCAGACTATAAGAAAAAAAGACCAGAAGAGATTCGAAAATTGTGCAAAGAGTATGCGGAAAAGTATGTGGAGTACCAGAAAGAGCAGTTCTGCCGCTTCGGCGTTTCAGGGGATTGGGAGCATCCATATCTTACGATGACTCCTGAATATGAATCCGCTGTTATGGATGTCTTCTTACGGATTCTAGAGAATGGTTATATATACCGGCAGTTACGCCCGATTCATTGGTGCTATCGTTGTGAAACCGCCCTTGCCGAAGCGGAACTAGAATACAAAACAATAGAAGGTCCCTCCATATATGTCAGATTTGAAGCAGAGGATTCTATTAAAGAAATTTTAAATCTTGATTCACCTGAACCTTTGTACCTTCTTATATGGACAACCACTCCGTGGACACTGCCTGCTAATGTGGCGGTCGCCCTCGGAGCGGATTTCGACTACGCTGCGGTAAAGGTTGGAGACGAAATTCTTCTAATGGCAGAAAAAACGGTTGAGAAAGTGATGCAGGATGCCGGAGTCAGCGAGTGGAAAATTGTCGGTAGATGCATAGGTGACGAGATGGAAGGGATGGTATATAAACATCCCTTTATTGATAGAGAAGGAAGAATCATACTGGGAGATTTTGTCTCTCTTGAACAGGGAACAGGAATGGTGCATATAGCGCCAGGGCACGGCAAGGAAGACTATGAAGTAGGTCAGAAGTACGGCCTCGATGTGGTGAGTCCTGTTGACGAACAAGGCAGATTCACAGAGGATTTCAAGCCCCAAGCGGGCGTGTTGGTGTTTGAAGCGGATAAGAGGATAATCGAGGATTTGAGAAATCGGAATGCGCTGTTTGCGTCGCAGCGCCTGTCTCACTCTTATCCTCATTGTTGGCGCTGCGGCTCTCCTCTTATATTCCGCGCTACCAAACAGTGGTTCATCTCAGTCGAGCACGGAAGGTTAAGACAAAGGCTACTGGAAATGATAAAAAAAGTGCGCTGGGTGCCCACTTGGGGAAAAACTCGCATTACCGCAATGATTGAGCAGAGACCCGATTGGTGCATCTCACGCCAACGCTTCTGGGGAGTTCCTATCCCCGCGCTCCACTGCTTGGGATGTGGAAATATCCTCCTTGATGTGAATGTGACAAGAAGAGTGAAAGAGGTTTTTGCTGAAGAAGGCGCAGACAGTTGGTTTAAAAGCCCTGTTGAGCGATTTCTACCTGAAGGGTTTAAGTGTTCTACCTGCGGCGGAACGAGTTTTGAAAAAGAGAAAGATATTCTCGATGTCTGGTTTGAATCAGGCTCCAGTTACTGCCCCGTCTTGATGAAAAAAGAAGAAATGCAATTTCCCGCCGACATATATCTCGAAGGAAGCGACCAGCATCGTGGCTGGTTCCAGTCTTCATTACTTACCGCTGTTTCAACAAGGGGTACTGCGCCATACAAGACAGTATTGACACATGGTTTCCTAGTTGATGAAGCTGGGAGAAAAATGTCCAAGTCTCTAG
>JAOAAR010000331.1 GCA_026418755.1 Planctomycetota bacterium | reverse complement strand
CCTTCTATCTCATGTGAAATTCATGGGAGTATTCTGCGCCGAGATGTACACAGATTCATCACACCTATATTTGGTTTTGTAACTTCTAAAGACTATGAGCCAAAAAAACAAGGAGAATCGCGCCCTAAGAAGGAGTTTGCTACAAGACCATATTTCTTTAATTATAGAAAACCTGAAGAAAAACAACTTTTTATTGGTAAATTTAAGATTAAGTGCAGGTATTCCTCTGATGGTGAGTTAGCGGTTGTTTGTGAAGGAAGGAAAAGAGATGGATTTTGGATATGTTTCACTTGCGGGGCTGCCTTTTCGGAAAGACAAAGAGGAAATCATAAAACCCCCTACGGGATGGAGTGTCCATGTGCGCTAAAAGGACCATTACATCTTGGACATACTTTTAAAACGGATGTACTTTCTCTATCTTTTGAGGAGACAAAGGCAGAGACTAAAGATAAAGATTGCAGTTTTTGGTTTTCTTTGCTTTATGCCATTCTTGAAGGTGCAAGCCAAGCCCTTGGAATAAGAAGACAGGATTTGGATGGTTGCCTATGTCCATCCGGAGAAGGGTTTATGCTTATTCTATTTGACAATGTTCCAGGCGGGGCTGGACTTGTAAAACGCTTAATGAATAAGGAGAATCTCAATGACGTTCTTAAAGGTACTTTATCTCGCGTAAAGAATTGCAGCTGTGGTCTTGAAACAAGTTGCTACGGTTGTCTTAGGAACTATCAAAATCAATTCTGTCATAAACTCTTGAAAAGAAAAACTGTTTTGGATTTTCTCCAAAACAACATGGAAGACTGAAGAATGTGTTGTGCCAGTTTCTTTCAACAATTGACGAAGAAGAGCAAGCCTTCATAAATCCTCGAAGGCAGAGTCTCTCTCTTAAAGAACTCTTCAGTAGTCTTGATGTTAAACCGGCACCGAAAATCCTGCGACGGTTCGGAAGAATCGGCACAAGGATTTTTCTCCTGCTCACTCTGCCGTTTTATTAACCGCCGCCACCCATATCACCTTTTCCTTCTCTCTCTCTTTCCTCATCACCTAAAAACTGGCTCAACGCATTGGGATGTTATCTCGGAAAGCCAAGAACTCGGTATTCCGCCATACATCTACGACTTGTTCAAGAACATAATTATCCCCGCTTTTAAAGAGAAGAATACAGAGTCGCTCAGCTTTAAGGAAGTGGGATTAACGCGCCAAGATATAATCGAAAAACATTATGAGATTGTCGGACGGCACCTACCTGACTGGTCGTTAAGACAACAGATAATTCCTATGTTAGAGGTATGCGGTCTTATAAGACAAGAGACTGACGGCACAGACAAGCGGCGAGTTTTAATTTACCCCACCACTCTACTCACTATTTCTCCCGAGAAGGAAGGAAATAGTGAGTGGCACGGTGGGGTAACGGACGAAGGGTTGTAGAAGAGGAGATAAATTTATGAGAATTCGATGCGGAATCTACATAAGAGTTAGCACTGACAGACAAGAAACGCAAAATCAGATTCTCGAACTCGAAGGATATGCCAAACGACAGAAAGACTGGGTTATCGTTGAGCGTTATATTGATGAAGCACAATCAGGCTCAAGAAGCGAAAGACCAGCGTTGGAGAAAATGTTTGAAGATGCACGCAGGAATAAATTCGATGTTTTACTCTTCTGGTCACTCGATAGATTTTCAAGAGAAGGTGTGCTTAAAACAATCTTGCGCTTGAATGAAATTGAATCTTACGGTGTTAAGTTTATCTCTTATACCGAGCCGTATTTGAGCAGTCTCGGTGCATTCAGGGACGCAATCGTTGCGCTTCTTGCAGCGTTAGCGAAACAAGAACAAATACGCACTTCGGAGCGTGTTAAAGCAGGGCTCGAACGCGCAAAAAGAGAAGGCGTTAAACTCGGTCGCCCACAAATTACTCTCGACAGAAACGAACTTCTGCATTTGCGAGAGAACGGTTTAAGTCTCCGTCAAATTGCGCAGAAGTTAGGGGTCTCGAAGAGTAAAGTCTGGGCTACAATTCACCAGAACAGTTATTTGACGAAATCTCAAATAGAAATTGAGGGCGGCGAAAATGTCCATAAAACCTAATCAAAAGTTAGTGCTGGAAACCGCAGAAATTCAAGGCTCATATTCTGAATTTCTGCTGTTCACTAAACATTCCTTTTTCGGACACGAATTCAGTAAGCAAGTGGAAGGCGATAGAGATGAACATTGACAAGAGGGAATTGATGGGCGTCAAAGAGGTAGC
>JAOAAR010000330.1 GCA_026418755.1 Planctomycetota bacterium | reverse complement strand
CAACAGACTCCCTCACAAAACATCTTTTGAGAATGCTGCAGCAAGTGGTCTGCTCATCATCCGCGGAGCCGACACCACTTCCCGTCTAAATGAAGCCATCTCTCTGTGTGAAGTCGTTTATCAAAACGAACATCTCCTCTCGAACTACGGAGTCCGTTTTCTTTTTCTGGAAAGAAGAGATAGCGGACGGTATAATCTCGTCTCAAGTGATGGAAGGGTCTTTGAATGGGGTTATCCACCGACAGGGAGGAGCATCTCCTATCTGACGGTAAAGGAGAAGATGGAAAATCTGGTAATGGTTCTCAAAAACCCCTTCGCTCGGAACTCGAAACGCTCGGTTCTGTGGAGCCGTGCAGCAGTCAACTCGGAGCAAGGTTTGCCGCGGGAATGAGTATTCCGCTCTATCTCTTCCTTTTTTCCCTCTTTTTATCCTCTGCACAAGTTCACCCTTCTTTCGTCTCTATTTTCCACCTCCTCCTTTTAACCATTATCATACCTCTTGTTGCACGCATCTTCCGAAAGATGCTCTCTTTTTCTCTTTTCTTCCATCTCATTCTTTACGCATTACCGGCTGTTGCCCTCTCTTCGCAAATTGCATCCATCTGGTGGTCTCCTCTTATCTCATATGCTTCACTCTTCTCAACCGCAGCGGCAGTCTGGGTTGTGTCGAACAAAGTCTCGTCAAAATTCACCTCTTACTTCTGGGCAGTTCTCACAGGTTTCTTCTCTCTACCCATCCTGCTTGGAGAAATTAGTAAGCCGTTCCTCGATAAAGAATATATTCACTTCATCTCTCCCTTAGGATACACCATTGCTCCTTTTTCGGGCAACTACTCCATAGCCATCTTCGCCGCTCTTCTCATTTGGATTCCAACTCTATTCCTTTATTTTATCAGGAAGGAGCCTGTATGCGCCGTAAAGTCCGCCACAGACTCGTGAAGAGACCTCAGTTCAGAGAGAAAATCCACCAGTTCCGTTTGGACAATGGTCTTGATGTCTGGCTTGTTCAGCGAAAAGGGTTTATCCACAAATGTGCGATACTTGTCTTCGACTACGGCTCCCTTTATATCGATTTTCGCGTAGGTGCACGCCGTTATACCACTCCTGCCGGTCTCGCCCATCTCCTTGAACATCGTCTTTTTGAAAAAGAGGACCATTCAGTCTTCGACAGGTTTGCCGATTATGGCGCCGATGCAAACGCTTTCACTTCATACTCCGCCACAGGATACCACTTCGAATGCACCAGTAACTTCTACGAATGCCTCTCTCTCCTACTCAAAAGTGTCCAAGAACTCTGGTTAACCGAAGAGGCGCTGAATAAAGAGAAAGAGGTTGTTATCTGTGAATTGAAAGAGGCACAAGAGAATCCGAGCGGGCTTCTCTACCGTAACTTTCTCAATGCTCTTTTCACATCCCATCCTGTTAAATTTGACATAGCAGGAACACCTGAATCGGTGAAAGCCATAAATTGCGAGACTATGCGTCTTGCTCACAAGTTCTTCTATCGTCCATCAAACGCTATTCTGGCTGCAGTAGGGGACATCGAGCCGAAGAGATTTATAGATACTGTTCTCGAATCCGCAAACGAGTGGGAAGATAAAGAGACGAAACCACAAGTGCTTCTGCCCAATGAACCGAGGAGTGTACATAAGCCTTATATCCGTTCCAAAACCCAAATGGCTCGTCATAAGGTTGCTTTAGGCTACAAAGACAGTTTCTTTTTTTCACGAAGAGCGGTTTCGAAGAAGGAGATTCTTCGCCGTGTTTTTGCAGCGGAAATTGCCGCCTCTTGCACCTTCGGTCATTCCAGCGAAGAGTACCAATCTCTCTATCTTGACGGAATTGTGGACGACACATTCTCCGCCGTTTATGTTGCGGACAGAAGTTTCGGTTATTTCGTCTTCTCTACCGACACAGAAAAACCAGATAAGTTCATCAGACGCATCAAGAAAGCCATTGAAAGAAGAAAAAAGGAAGGGTTCAAAGAAGAAGAGTTTGAGCGAATAAGAAGACGCACTCTTGGCGCCCTTCTCTCAAGACTCGACTCTCTAAGTCAAACTACATCTCTGCTGGTAATGGGTAGAGCATATGACCATCTCTATCTGGACACTTTGAAACTGGTGGAGGAACTCACCCCTGAGGATTCATTATCTGTGTTGTCCGAAGTATGCACTGAGAAAAAATGTGCTGTCTCGCTCGTCAGTCCTGCCTGACAGCGTTATACACTCTAACCGCTGTCTCTTATACACATCTCCGAGCCCACGAGACCA
>JAOAAR010000329.1 GCA_026418755.1 Planctomycetota bacterium | reverse complement strand
GTCTTGCTTCCTTCTCCTCTTCTTCTCGCCTCTGCTTTGCCTCCATCACTGCTGTCTCTCGCTGCTTTGGCGAAGTGTCGGTTATGCTCATCAAAACAGACGCAGTCAAACCGCAGCCCGTTCCCAGTCCTTCAAACGCTTTCTGGATGATGTGATTAATCCGATACATTTCCTGAAAATCCTTGGCGCAGGAGACACATCCTCTTATGTGCATCTCTAGTTCTGCAATCTCCTCTTCACCCAGTTCTTCGTCCACATAAGACTGCAACATCTCCTCAAACCGTTTTTCACAAGCCATTTATATACCCTCCCCCATGTTTGTCTCTTTTAACAAATAAGGGCGAAGCCTTTTTCGAATATATTGCATTCCGCGGTGAACCATCCCGCGGATTGTGTCCTTGCTCACATTCAAGAACTCTGCTATCTCCGCGTAAGGCGACCTATCAAAAAACCTCATCACTAAAACAACCTGCATATTCTCCGGCATCTCGTTTATCACGCCCATCACTATACGGTTCAAATCACGCTCTTCCTTGAGGCAATTCGCCACCGCATCTTCAGCCATACCTTGCTCTTGCATCTTTTGAAGCGTAATCTTCTCTCTCTCTTTTTTTCGTAGCACATCCTTCGCCGAAGCGTATGTTATCTTTGAAAGCCATACGCAGAATTTTTCGTTTTCTCGCAACTTCTCCAAGTTCCTGTAAGCCTTTACGAAGACATCCTGTGCAACATCTTCTGCAATGTGAATATCCTGAACTACTGCATAAGCCATCGCCATCACCCTTTTTCTGTACTTCTCAACGAGTACTCCGAAGGCTATCTTGTCGCCACCTTTTGCACTCGCCACTAATTGGGCATCTTCCTGTTGTTCCATCTCAACAACCGCCATCACAGTCCTGATGCCCCAAACGCCTCCGTAAGATGAGTCGTTTGAGACGCCAACAAGTTACAAAAATTTTACCATTTTGTCGAAGAAATTCTCTTTGCCGCTTCCAGAACAACCTCCCGCGGCTCATTCACCGCTATACGCACAAAATTCTTTCCGCTTTTGTCCGAGGGCGCACATAGCCACTCCCCTGGCATTACTCCTATTCCACATTCTTCAAGCATCCGGAAGGCGAACGAGATGCCGTCCTCTCCTTGTGGTGTTTTTTGCCATATATAAAATGTGCCTTCTGGCATTCTCGCATCCAGACCGCTTTTTGAGAGCGCCTCCACCACTATTCCAATCAACTCCTTCCAATATTGCCTTGTCTTCTCCATCATCTTATCATCAGAAAGCGCTACAGTTGCTGCATACTGGATTGGGTTTGCTACTCCCGAGTCTATGTTACTTTTCAATTTCTTAAGAGCGCCGATGATTCTACTATCACCCGCCGCAAAACCGATTCTATAATTTGCCATCATACTCTGCTTTGAGAGAGAGAAGAAGGAAATAACCCCCTCCTTTGCCAGAGAAAGCATACTTACAGGTCTGTTTTTGCCGAAATACAACTCGATGTATGCTTCATCCGACACGACGAAAAGGTTATTCTGGCGTGCAAACTTGAGCAGTTTCTTGTAAAAATCTTCAGGAGCGACTCGTCCTGTCGGATTGTTTGGATAGTTTACAGCGATATATTTGGCCCGCCGAAGCACATCGGAGGGTACAGCCTCTATATCAGGAAGGTAGCCATTCTCCTCGTTTATCGGGAGAAGATAGTATCTCCCTTCTGCAAAGAGAACTCCTCGCCAAGAAGGTGCAAAGCCAGGGGTTGTCACTAGCGCATACTCACCAGGGTTGAGGAATGCTTCTGGCAAATGAAATAATAACTCTTTCGTTCCTGCGCAACTCATAACTTCGCTTTCTGGCTCTACAACCACTCCGAAACGGCGTCGAAGATACTCTGCTGCCGCCTTTCTGAACTCGACCATTCCCTCGTATGTCGGATAACCACAATTTTTGAACTCTTCGACCCCTCTCTTAAATGCTTCTCTTACCGCTTCAGGTACACCTAGCTTTGGGCTACCTACTCCGAAATCTATCACATCTACTCCCTTCTCCCTCATCTTCCTGACACGCTCATCCATCATTGCAAAAGGATAACTCTCCAGAGATGTCAGCCTTTCAGATGCTCTTATTTCCAATTCGACCCCTCCTTTCTATATATTCTTTTTTTATGAGCCACCATAGAAATAGTAACGGAAGCCTTTGCGCTTTAACTCCTCTTGAGCGTAGATATTCCGTCCATCAAACAATACAGGCTGTCTTGAAAAATTTTGAAGCAGTCTTGCTC
>JAOAAR010000328.1:242-2281 GCA_026418755.1 Planctomycetota bacterium | reverse complement strand
CCTCTATTATGTGCCGCACCAGAGCACCCTTCGGATGCCACAAGACAAGCCCTGCCCCGATATCCGGATGAAACGAAAAATAGTCTAACCTCTTCCCTAACACCCGATGGTCCCGCCACTTCGCTTCCTCAATCTTCTTCAAATACTGCTCCAACTCCTCCTTTTTGAAAAATGCCGTCCCATACACACGCACAAGCATCTCTCTCTTCTCATCTCCACGCCAGTATGCACCCGCAACACTCAACAACTTGAAATGCTCTACCCTTCCAGTGCTACCCATATGAGGACCACGACACAAGTCCACAAACTCTCCACTTCTATAAACCGTCACCTCCTCATCTTCCATCTCATCCAAAAGTTCCAACTTGTAAGTCTGCTTCAACTCCTTAAACAGATTGTAAGCATCCGACTTCTTCATCCTCTCCGCCACAAAAGGAGAATCCTCAGCAACAATCTCTTTCATCTTCTCCTCAATCTCAGGTAACCTCTCGACGCTCAATCCGCCTGCCGCGGACAAATCGAAATCGTAATAAAACCCTTCTTCAATTGAAGGACCTATCGCCAATTTCACATTCTCTTTCCCGAAAATGCGCATCACAGCAGCCGCCATAATATGGGAAGCAGAATGGCGCAGAACATCCAACGCCTCCTTATCTTTCTCCGTCACCACATAAAACTCAACAGGCTCATCGGAAACCGTCTCTATCGGCGCGCTCAAATCCTTTAAAACTCCGCCTATACGGACACAAACTGCACTCTTCAAAAGTTTTTCCGAAAGCCTCCGAACCACATCATATGCTGGAGAGCCTTCCTGAACATCCCACACATCCCCATCAGGGAACCTCAACTTCGGCATAACGGTAACCTCGAACGGCAAGTCTTCGTATTTTATGCCCTAAAGATTGCCTGTCAACCAAAAACCTATCATACTTCACAAGCAAAAATGAGCGATGCAAAAAAGTAATGAAGCCAAACTCTTCTCAAAAACCTTCTAACCATCAGCAGAAATTTTTTCCGTTACAAACGGTCACTTAACCCAAAATCACCCTTCCAAATAAAGGGGTTTTCTTCCTCTTCTCCGCTCATATCAACTCCGCTTCCGCTACAAAAATATCAAAGAGAGCGCTCTTCTAATAATTTTCTTAGTGCGGCTGGCAGGGCTCGAACCTGCAACCTTCTGCTCCGAAGGCAGACGCTCTATCCGGTTGAGCTACAGCCGCTCTACCACAATTCTACACTTTCCCTTCCCGTCTTCAACTCACAAAAAGCCTCAATGTATTCAACGTATTCAACAATACTTCCGCCTTCGCATCCCAAAAAAGTGACGATTCTGCACATCCCGTATCAACGCAGAGAAAGCATCTCTCCGCTCTTCTTACGAAATCCATCCACTCCCTTCTCTGAATCACCCCTTTCAATGGCTCTCGGTAAAAGTTACCTAATCTACTTCTCCTATCAAAGCAAGTCGTTATGCTCCCATCTGGCGCAACCCCTACAGAGATTTTCGGAATATGACATCTATAACGGAATCTCCCTCCCGCAAGCATCCTCAAATATGTGTATGAATTCAGAACAGGAAGTCCTTGACTCTTTAAGGCAATCAGACGGCGAAATACCTTTTTCTCCTCCTCAGACAGCAGACGCAGATACACGCTCCTCATATCGTAAAGAACCTCTCCCTCATTTGTGCTTTCATACACGACGCCAACCCCCAGCTGCTTTCCGAGCCACACTACATCAAGCGCTCTCTCACCGTTTAACCTGCTCACCACTGTGTTCACCATCACCTTCAGTCTTCTGTTCATTCTCTGCGATTCTTTTATACCTGCGATGGCGCGCTCAAAAACTCCTTCCTTCTTCCGCAAAGCATCATGCCGCTCATCGGCGTAGTCTAACGAAACGATTAAGTAATCAAGGTGGCGACAAACATCAACCTTCTCAGGTAGAAGAAAGCCGTTCGTGATAAGACCGAGAGTGATTCCTGCACTNCGTATCCCACGGCATATATCAACGATATCAGGACGCAAGAGCGGTTCACC
>JAOAAR010000328.1:0-232 GCA_026418755.1 Planctomycetota bacterium | reverse complement strand
CCACAAAGTCGCTCTTAAAATTCCATCTTTTGGCTCTCGTTCGTAAGCACGAATTATCACATCCGTATCACTCTCTTCGCGGACAGGAACATCTGAGCGCCAGAGGCAAGTATCGCATCGGCAATTGCATCTCGCAGTTATACGGTGCGAAACCATAAACGGCGCAGCGCCTTTCGCCCGCGCCCTCATCACACCACCCACCGCCCTCAAAAATTTCGCCACACGCCTAAAC
>JAOAAR010000327.1 GCA_026418755.1 Planctomycetota bacterium | reverse complement strand
GCTCAACCGCCTCTTTGTCTGGGTGTAACTGAACGCTCAGATGCCCGCTGTCTGCACAGATGAACTTGCAAAGAAGCGGAAACCGCTTCCCTGCGAACCGCCGCCCCAACAGAGCGACCCCATCCTGCTTTGCAATTTCAGCAAGACTTCTCCCTTTGTTCTTTCCGCTTCTCACAATACTTGAACGCTCATCCCGAATATAAAGTAACCATGCCTCGCCATAACGCGCATTTGCCTTCCTCTCACCGCCACTCTCAATCAACCGCCCAAGTCTGTCGCCGCCCCACACTTTCTCCACAAACCACGGCTCCAACAGAAAAAAATTCTCCATCTAAAAACCCTTAAAATTCCTTCTTTCCGCCAACAATGGACTTGTATATGTCTGTGTCGCGGATGTTCTCCAAATCCGAATCTTTCTTTATATGCTCTATATCCCTGAAACCTGCATCATATGCTTTCAGTAAATACATCGCACCGTTCTGTTTGTCACCCAGAAGCGAATAAGCACATGCAAGATTGTAAAGCGCCACATAGTCTTTTGGCGCGATCTCCACGATAGAATTGTACTTGGCAATCGCTGCCTTCAGTTGACGCCCTTCCAACAACTTCAGCCCTTCCTCATGCCACAAATAGGTGACCCCATATCTGCCGTTCGCTGCTACCTGCCCCCTGAACCTCGCCAATCGCACCAGATTCTGAAGCATCGCTCTCTTCAACTTCTCTTGCTCAAAGAAGGGGTCAAAATAGTCTGATGGATGCCGCTTCCCACTTTTAAGTGCATCCCACATCCGTTTGTACCCATCCGCAAAATCCTTCCTATGCAGAATTGTCGTCACAACGCTCCACGCATACCAATAAACCTTCTTCTCAAACGCCCTTACAGGAATCCTTGTCAAAGCACGCGGCTCACAGTATGTCCCGTCCCTTAGGTCTCCAGCCACCTCTTTCAAAAAATCTTCCGCTACTCCCAAATTCTGCGAGTCTTCCGCAGAAGATTCCTCACCTTTCCGATATGGAACTTCCCACCCCCGCAGATAAAGAGCCAGTCCGAAAACGAGCCACTGCGGCGCACCGCTATCCTTCAGAACATCTCCCTCCCACCTCGGACCAAGCCCCAATACCCTGTCTACAAAACAGAACGCTATGTTCCCAAATAACTCCACCAGCAAGTCATTCCCTTGAACCAGATAGAGTTTATGCTCTTCGTATGAGTAATGCCCTTTCTTCTCCTCCTTCATCGCACCTCGGTATGACTCCTCACTCGAAAAAATGTGAATCTCTATCACAGGAATCTCTACCTCTTCTAACACGAAGACTTTCTTCAAACGCGGTAGAAGCCATAAAAGCCCTCTCGCTGCTTCCGCTGCCTCCTTCAATCCTACATCCGTCCTTATCAAAAACGGTTGTGCCTTAACAAGCCACCCTCTCTTACCATAAAAATCTACACTCTCGTATGGATACGGATACTCTACCCATACTCCTCCTACCTTTATCATCCCTAAATTCTCTCCTGCGTAATCATTTGTCTCATCTAACTGATTCAATGCTCTCAAAACTTTCTTCCATTCCTCTACTAATCCTGCCTTCTCCAAACGCCTCGCATCCGCCTCCAATCTCTCTACCAACCTCTTTATGTTTTCCTTCTCTTCCGCCAAAACCGTTCCTATAAACTTCACCTCCGCCACTTTTTCCCGCTCAATCACCTCGGTCGTCTTTTCGCGGATAATTTCATACGCCTCCTCAGTCTCTCCTGCCAACTTCCCCTGTACCTTCGAACCATCCGTCAACACCAACACTACATCTTGAGCAGGTACATAGTTCAATCTCTCAATATCCTCCCAAGGTACATTCAGTATGCCGTATCGAGTCTTTAAGACGACCATCTTCTCCTGAGACTTCGCCTCTCCACGCAGACTCTTACCATCTTTGAGAATCATCTCATCCGCATTCGTCCGAACCCCCCACCAACACAGAAGCAGGCTTATGAGAAGAACCTCTATCCTTTTAACTCCTACTTGCATCTCTTCTTCCTTTCCTTATAAACATCTGATTTCGATTATACCATACCTCGAACCGTTTATCTATTCAGTTCTCCCTCGTTAGAAACTCTCACATTGATAACTGACTCGGAATAAACTTTCTGCCGCCTCTTTTTTACCAGTATCCAACGCAATCAAGCAGTATCTTCAACCAGACTCTATCATTTACTGGAGTCTCCCTTTAACCCGAATGATTCTCAGTATTGGGAAAGGCTTGTTTTAAGCAAGTGATGCGGTATAATTCAGT
>JAOAAR010000326.1 GCA_026418755.1 Planctomycetota bacterium | reverse complement strand
AGATGTGTATAAGAGACAGATATTCAACGATGAGCCTCTTGTATTGGCGCCCAATTTTGTAGTCAATCAGCCGTTCATAGTCGATGTAGTTCATCCACTCTTCAAAGGAGGGGAGAGTCACTTGTGCGCCTGCCGCTTCCAATCGGTCGACAATGAAATTGTTGGAGAACTCGTTTGAACGGACGAAAATCTCTCCGATGATTCCAATCTTCGGCTTCCGTTGTGACTTGTCCAGTTTGATTTTGTTGAACTCTTTAACCACCTTCTTGGGGAAGTTGGTCACTTCCTCAAAAAGCCCTTTTTCAAGTAGTTCTTCTAGTTGGCTGATGAGTTCCCAGTAGAGTTTATTGCAGGCTCCTTTTTCGACTTCGTAAGGGCGCCGTTCGAGTAATAACTTTTTCATCATGTCTACAACAAGGATTCCACGCCAGGCAAGCCGCCTAAAACGGGTGGTCAGTCCCATTTTTTCGAGGTCTTTGTTCCACTCGTGGGTCTGGTCCAGGGCGATAACGGGGACATCTTCGTACCCTAGTTCATCGAGAAGGAGGCGGTGGAATCTGTTGTACTGACCGAAGCGGCAGGGACCGCGTGCATCAGGCATCAAGAAGCAGTGTTCTTTCGGATTGAAACCTGGAGAGAAGACTATTTTGAGCATATCGCCTGTGGTGATGACGCACGGGTAGCATTCTTTTCCTGATGTATAGCGGCGTCCAAGTTCAAGACTTTTCTCATCGGAGAGAGGAATATGTTTTGAAGGAATTCCAGCCGAGCGTATGGCGGCTGCAAGAGCGTAGCCAGGGTGGTCCATATGGGGTATCCAGATAGTCCGTCTCTCCTGTGGCAGATAGAAGTCCATTTTTGTGGCGCGTGCAGGTTTTACAGGTTTTTTGAAAGCGTGTTTGAGGCTGTCAAGGAACGCTTCAAGGCGGGTGATTGCACCCACATCAGCGGAGTGTTCGTCAATCTCGATGAAGAGAGCAGGTTTTCCTTCGAGTGCCTTGACGAAGAACTTTTGAATGAAAGAGTCTGGCCCACAGCCGAAATTAGAGATATAGACAGGATAAAGGTTCTCGTTTTTGGCGATGATAGTTGCTGCGGAGAGAATCTTCTGTCCGCATTTCCAGTACATATGAGGAAACTTTTCGGCAACCTCTTTAACTTTTGAGAGGGGAAGAAAATCCATTGGAATAGCGAGGACCCCCATATCACGGAGTTTTTCAGGGATGTTCAGGTTCAGAGCAGGGTCGAATCCGTTATAGGGGCGAGAAACGACTACCAATGCTTTTGTACCAGCGGGGATGGATTTGAGGACCTCTTCACCCCGTTTTTCGAGGAGTCGAGAGAAATTATCTTGCGCCGCATAGGCTATTCTCAAAGCCTTCTTCGCTACTGAACGCTTCACTCCCAGCGAATCAGTAAGTTTGAGCATCTCTTTTCTTATGAACCGCTCTCCCCATTCAAAATGGAGAACAGGAGTCAAGATTCTACGCCCTTTTGTCTCTATGGCGCTTTGGAGAATCTGCGGAGTAGCCTGGACATAGACGCAAGAATATGAGCGCTCCATCCCTTCAACCAAGGGCTCAGAGTTCACCATTGTGGGGAGAAAGATATAATCAACATCCTTTTCAAGGATGTCGAGAAGGTGACCGTGCGCCACTTTTATGGGAAAGCAGAATTCGGCTGTTACCGCTTCGAGTCCGCGATTGATTGTCCTGCGGTTCGTCGCTTCAGAAGGAACCACCTCGAAACCGCATTCTGTAAAGAATGCTTTGAAGAAAGGATAAAACTCAGTGAAGAAGGAGACCCGTGGAATGCCGATTCTTTTTCCGTTCGGTACATCCGGCTTCTCCTTAGGATATGCTTTGTTGAGGAGGAAGTCTTCTCTTTCCTTAAAGAGACGGGGTAAGTTTTCTCCTTTTTTTGTGCGCTTCACATCATATTTACCGCATCTTGAGCCGTAAAAGAGGGGCTCCGAACCTTCTATCTGAACCTTGTTTATCTCACAATGGTTCGGACAGGAGTCGCATTCGAATGTATTCACGCTGTATTTGAGACGCGAAAGGTCAAACCCTTTGAACTTCGAAGGGCCATTAGGCAGTTCTGCTTGGGCCACCAGTGCAACTCCGTATGCTCCCAAGACATCATGCTGCGGCGGGACAATTATCTTCTTGCCCGAAACCTTCTCAAAAGCGGCTTTGACGCCCTGATTATACGCTACACCCCCTTGGAAGAAGA
>JAOAAR010000325.1 GCA_026418755.1 Planctomycetota bacterium | reverse complement strand
GCTGTAGGAGTAGGTTCAGGGGGGGCATATGCGTATGCTGCGGCGCTGGCACTGCTTGAACACTCAGAACTGCCTGCAACAACAATCGCAGAAGAAGCCCTTAAAATCGCTGCCCGCCTCTGCATTTACACAAATGACACTATCATTGTCGAAAAACTATAGCTGTACTGTATGCTGCTGCTTTACACTGTAGCAGAGAAATCTGTGTCGCCGGTTCACCATTGTCACTGATAAAACAAAGAGAATTCTCTCTACAGACTAAAGACTAATTTCAGTAAGAGTTTGCAAACAGGTATACACAGATGACTCTGTTTGCTTTTAAGAAGAGTTCGTTTATACTAATGATGATGCAGGTTGAAAGGGCTGTTAAGTGATGGGTTTGACTGAAGGGAGAAAAAAAGAAGAAAGCAGGCGTAACAGTTTTATGCGAGTTTGTGTTATTACCTTTTTGATAGCAGTGTATACAGGGCTTGGGGTCTTTTTTCACACAATACTAAAGAAAGAGATGGTCTACACTCACTTTGCGTATTTACCCATTGTAATTGCCTGTATGTGGTGGGGGCGAAAAGGGATTGTGGTCGCATTGATTTTAGGCGGCTTGCTTTTCTTCTTTCGGACTGTTTTCGGGGAGATTGGTCAATTAGGGACTGACACTGTGAGGGTGCTATTTATGCTTGTGGTGAGTCTTCTTGTTGGCACTCTGCGGAGCATAACGGAGAAAAGGGAGAAGTTGTTGCGGGAGGTGCAGGGCAGGGCACAGCAGTATTTAGATGTTGCTAACGCCATATTTGTGGTGATTGACGAGAATGAAAAAGTTTTGCTCATAAACAAGAGAGGGTGTGAAATTTTAGGCTATACGGAAGATGAGATAGTAGGGAAGAATTGGTTTGACTGTTTTGTTCCTGAAAGGGTAAGAGAAAAATTGAGAAACAGTTTCAGGTCGTTAATAGGGGGAGAGATTGGTTCGCTCGAGGAGGTAAGGAATCCTGTTTTGACGAAATGCGGAGAAGAAAGAAGTATTATGTGGCACAACGCTTTGCTAAAGGACGAGGAGGGGAAAGTACGGGCTACTCTCAGTTCAGGAATCGACATAACTGATAAAAAGCAGGCTGAGGAGAAGCAGAAAGAGTTACAAGAGATAGCACGAAAGCAACAAGAAGAGTTGATGCATTCAACTCGTCTTGCGGAGTTAGGGGAGATGGCGGCTGCGATTGCTCACGAGTTGAACCAGCCTCTGACGGGGATTGCGAATTTCGCAAGGAACGCCTCCTATATGCTGGAACACAGTGTAGGAAGTATTGACGAGGTGAAGATGAATCTGCGCCTCATTTCAGAGCAGGTTGACAGAGCGGCGAGAATTATAAATCGGATGAGAGACCTTGTAAGGAAGACTGAAAGGAGATTTGTTCCTGTTGACATCAATAGCGTTTTAAGGGAGACGATTGAGTTTTTGATGCCCCAGTTTCGGCTTTCTGGCGTAACAGTAGTCTTTGATGAGGCAAGTTCTCTTCCCGAAGTGAGAGGAGACAAGATTCAACTGGAGCAGGTTTTTCTGAATATTTTAGCCAATGCAAGACAGGCGATGGAGAGGTCAGAGGTAAGGCGATTGACTATAAAAACCTTCCTTGAGTCGGGAGAGAGGAAATGGGTAGTTGTGGAGGTTGCTGACACAGGGGAAGGGTTTGACTCCAATGTAGCGCAGAAACTCTTCAAGCCTTTTTTCAGCACGAGAGAGGGAGGGACAGGATTGGGATTATCCATATCCTTGCAGATATTGAAGGAGCACAAGGGAAGCATCACGGCGACAGGAGAGCCTGGCAAGGGAGCGAAGTTTACGGTGAAAATTCCAGTGGACGAGAAAGGAGAGAAGAAGGGGGGAGAGGAAAAAAGATATGAGTAAGGAATCGAAGAAGCAGAAGCCTCGTGTGGTTGTGATAGACGATGATGAAGTAACCTGTCTGTCAATAAGCCAGATGCTGAGGTTGAGGGGATATTCGATAAGTTCGTTCTGTTCGGCAGAGGATGCCTTGGGGTGGAGTGGGCTTGCGGATGTTGACTGTATCGTTACTGATGTGAAGATGCCCCGGATGGATGGAGAGCGGTTTTTGGCGGAGGTGATACGGCGTAGTTACAAGGCTCCTGTTGTGATGATAACGGGGCACGGGGACATTTCAATGGCGGTGCGTTGTTTGAAGGCGGGGGCATACGATTTTGTAGAGAAGCCGTTCAACGATGAGGTGCTGGTTGCGTCCGTGAGAAGGGGGGTGGAGAAAGCGGCACTTTTGCGGGAGAGTGAAGAACTGCACAGAAG
>JAOAAR010000324.1 GCA_026418755.1 Planctomycetota bacterium | reverse complement strand
GATGTGTATAAGAGACAGGGTCGGAGTAGCCACCATCACCTCAATCGCTGGCACGCGCCCTTTGCCATCTCTCCGCGGCAAGAGGCGTTGACTGATAACCCCTTCCAGTATCAAGGACATCTGCAACCTGATGAGATTATGCTGATAGGGTGGGAAGAAGTTTAAGATGCGCTCAACTGTCTGCATAGCGTTCACAGTGTGCATTGTGGAGAGAACAAGATGTCCTGTTTCAGCAGCAGAGAGCGCCGCTTCCATAGTCTCCATATCACGCATCTCGCCAATCATTATTACATCAGGGCTCTGCCTTACAACATGGCGCAGAGCGGTGTGGAAATCTTCTGTATCCGCCCCAATCTCACGCTGCGTGATGATTGATTTTCTGTCCTTGTGAAGAAACTCGATTGGGTCTTCTATGGTCACAATATGCTTGTTGTAATGATTGTTGATGAAATTAATCATTGAAGCAAGAGTGGTTGATTTGCCGCACCCTGTGATGCCTGTCACCAGAACCAGTCCTCTCGCCAGACTCGAAAGCCTTGTCATCACATCAACAGGAAGATTCAACTCCGCAAAATCCAAAATCTGACTCTCAATATAACGGAAGGCAAAACCGATATAACCACGCTGATAGAATATGTTAACTCGGAACCTCCCTATGCCAGGCATATCAAACGCTGTGTCTATGTCCCGCTTGTTGAAGAAACCGTCTCTCTTAGAATCCTCAATCACTTCGTAGATCTCTCGCGCTTCCTGCGGCGTCACAGGATCTGTGTTGAGAAAACGGATTCTGCCGTCTACGCGCAGAGACGGTGGACTTCCAACCTTTATTATAAGGTCGGATGCTCTCTCAATTACCATCTTCCTCAATAACTCTTGAATGTCCATTAAGACTCCTCACAATATGCCCTTCCTAAATTAAACCTCAACAGACCCCTTATGTCAAGTAACCTGTTGCGAATTTATACTCTTTTTTCTTCTACAAATCTCTTGACAAAACCACCAAAAGTTTCTTAAATTATGTAGTGTGACAATACCAGTACGAGAAGTCTCATACCCTTTGAGGATAGAATTTCGTCGCAAGGGAGCACAGTTTGAAGAAAAGATTTTTCATAATTGACGGCCATTCGTATCTATATCAAGCGTTTTATGCGATCCGTGGGCTTTCAGGTCCTAAGGGTGAGCCGACAAACGCCATCTACGGGTTCATAAGTATGATTCTCCTTTTATTGAAGAAAGAGAAACCAGACTGCTTGGCTGTCACTTTTGACCGCCCTGAGCCATCTTTCAGGCATAAAACTTACCCTACCTATAAGGCAAACAGAAAACCGATGCCCCAGGAACTTTCCCTGCAGATACCCGTGATAGAGGAGATTGTAACCGCTTACAGATTACCTGTCTATTCCAGTGCAGGATACGAAGCGGATGATGTTATCGCCACAATCGTCAAATCTGTGCCGGAAGATACAGAAGTTTTCATAATAAGTCGTGACAAAGACCTCAAACAACTTCTCAGAAGCGGAGTCAGTTTTTACGACACGAAGACCTCCTCAACGAGCGGCGTCGAAGAGTTTATGAAAGAGTATGGTTTTGAACCATCCAGTTTTGCAGATTATCTTGCCCTCTGCGGAGACAAATCTGACAACATCCCTGGAGTTACCGGCATTGGCGAGAAGACCGCACAGGAACTGATTGCAAAATACAAAACTCTTGAGAACCTTTATGCCCATCTCGGAGAACTTCCATCAAGGACGGCGAAGAAACTTCAAGACGGCAAGGAAAGCGCCTTCTTAAGCCGTGATTTGGTAAAGGTTCGCAGTAATGCACCGCTTCCCTTCAACCTCGAAGAGTGCAAAATCAAACCTCCTGATAGAGAAAAACTGCTGCAGATTTTTCAAAGGTATAACTTCAAAAAATTCATGGAAGAGTTGAAATCAGAGGAGAATCTTACCGTTGCTGAGGAGAAAACAGACTATAGACTGGTAAACGACGAAGAGAGTCTTAAGGAGATGCTGGATGCGCTGAAAGGGGTCAGGGAGATAGCAGTTGACACGGAGACAACATCAGAGAACGAGCATACTTGCACTCTTGTAGGGATTTCACTTACCGCTTCTGCGGGGAAAGGATTTTATATTCCCGTCCGCGCTCCTATGGGTGAGAAACATCTGCCGAAAGAAACGGTTTTGAGAGCGCTGAAGCCAATTCTTGAAGATGAAAAAGTGGCAAAGTTTGGACAGAATATGAAGTATTTACGTCCTCCTAAAGGTGAGTACAGCGAGAGAACCCTTGCTATAACTCAAAAACTCGGCTATTGTAATATGT
>JAOAAR010000033.1 GCA_026418755.1 Planctomycetota bacterium | reverse complement strand
GATAAACCGTACACCTCCCAAGACACAAGCCGCCCTCATGGAAGCAATGGAAGAGCGGCAAGTGACCGTCGGCGGTAAGCGATACAAGTTAGACCATCCGTTTTTCGTACTAGCAACCCAAAACCCCATCGAGCAAGAGGGAACATATCCACTTCCCGCCGCTCAACTTGACAGGTTTATGTTCATGGTTTATGTGGACTACCCTGATAAAAAAGAAGAGTATGAAATTCTGCGCTTGACGACAACAAGATACATAGCAAAATTGGAACCTCTGCTCACAAAAGAAGAAATTATTTCATTGATGAACCTTGTTTTGAAAGTGCGCGTCCCCGACGAGGTGAACCGATACGCAGTCACTCTCGCAAGATTAACCCGTCCGAAAGAAGTTGATGCCCCTGAATTTGTCAAAGAGTATGTGGCGTGGGGGGTTGGGCCGCGTGCACCACAGGCTCTGATTCTTGGCTCAAAAGCACGCGCTATGCTGCACGGACGCTACGAAATCTCCTTCGAAGATATCCGCTCTCTCGTCCATCCCGTCTTCCGTCACCGCCTCATCACCAACTTCCACGCCGACGCAGAGGGAGTCTCCTCCGACCACATCATCGAGAAACTACTTGCCACCGTCCCATCTCCTGACAGACCTGTCATGACAAAGCGGAAACGCCGCTCCTCGCCGGGCACCACAGGCGGAAACGGGAAGACATAACAATGTTCGACAGAATCTACGGAGAGATTCTCCTAAAAGAGCAGAACCGTGTCGTCGTTGATGTCGGCGGAGTCGGCTACGAGATGCTCGTCCCTTCAAGCACCTCGTCCGCTCTCCCCGACAAAGGCAAAGTTCTCCTCTTCGTCTACGATATCATTCTGAACAGCGAAAAACTCTCCCTCTACGGATTCGCCAGCGAAAGAGAGCGGGTACTTTTCAGACTTCTTCTTAGTGTGAACGGCGTAGGTCCGCAAACCGCTCTTCAGATTCTTTCCCGCTGTAGCCCCGAACGATTGTTAGAGGCTGTCTCCAACAACAAGCCACAAATCCTCCAAGCCGCAAAAGGTATCGGCAAAAAAATCTCCGAACGAATCGTCCTCGAACTCTCAGAACGAGTCAGAAAATTGGGGCTCGAAACAACAGTATCTCTCCGCCCCTCCTTCGAGGACGCCGTCTCGGCACTCATTTCTCTCGGCTATTCCAGACCCCAAGCATCCAGTGCCGTCGAGCGTGCATTCAAAACTCTTGGCAGTGAGGCAACGCTCGAAGATGTCATTAAAGAATCCCTTAGGTCAGGCTAATATGACAAAAAGGTTGCCGAACTGGCTAAAAGTGAAGATTCCTCAAGGCTCGCATATAAAAGATGTGCGACTACTTCTTGATTCTCTCAAACTGAATACGGTCTGCGATTCCGCACGATGCCCCAACCGCGCAGAATGCTTCGGTGCAGGCACAGCAACATTCATGATACTCGGCACCTCTTGCACGCGCAACTGCTCCTTCTGCGCCGTCTCCCACGGCAAGCCCGAACCTGTCGACTCCGACGAGCCAAACCGCATTGCCGAAGCGGTCGCAAAACTCAAACTCCATCACGCCGTCATCACCTCCGTAACACGAGATGACCTGCCTGATGGCGGCGCCTCCCATTTCGCCGCCACCGTCCGCGCAATAAAAAAACGCCTCCCTCACTCCACTGTTGAGATTCTTACACCAGACTTTAAAGGTGATGAAACCTCCATTAAAATAGCAGCAGACAGCCTCCCCCATCTCTTCAATCACAACATCGAAACCGTCCAACGACTTTACCCACTCGTCAGACCCCAAGCAGACTACAAACGCTCTTTGATGCTCCTTCATCTTGTTAAAAAACTTCATCCACAAATGATAACAAAATCAGGACTAATGGTCGGATTAGGCGAAACCTACGAGGAAGTACTTGAAACATTCAGAGATTTAAGAAAGGTTGGTTGTGATGTCGTAACAGTTGGACAATACTTGAAACCCGCCGAAAACAGAATAGAAGTAGTGCGCTACTGGCACCCAGATGAGTTTAACAGGTTGAAAAAGGACGGCGAAAAACTCGGCTTCTTAGCGGTCTATTCAGGACCTCTTGTACGCTCTTCCTACTCCGCCGCCTCACTCTTCTCCCGCATAAAAAATATTGATACGCTCCCGTAACTCCACTTCGTCAAAGAGAACCGCAAAGCATACAGACTACCTCCTTTCTGAGCAGAACAACATAAACACCCAAAAGAGCACAAGCACAACCACACCATAGCCCCGCCCAAGCACCTGTTGCATAAACGGTTCCTTGAACATCTCAGATATCACCCCTCCTGCCTCTACCACAAAATCCATTGTCCAATTTGTGAACTTGTACATCGCAACAGTACAGTTTTGTGAGTGCACCCTTCCTACACGCCTCTTCTACGCCCTTCACAGTCACTTCTCCGCCGTGGACGAACGCCACCTCTCGTGATAGTTTATTATCGTGCGCAAAATGCGAGGTTTTTAGCAGAGAAAGCAGATTTCCTCAATCAAAAGACTCTCCTCTTCAGAGAGAAATACACCCACCTAAAACTCCTAAGCAAGAGTCAGAGAATCTAGAAATACGCCGCTAATCTTGACAATCCTTGAAAAAGACCTAACATTATGCTCTGATGTTATGATGAGTTGAATTGTTGTGTCTGATATAAACAGCATAAATAGTGACAAGCCGCCACCTCTTCCTGCAAAAGAGGTACGACGGGGAATGAGAATCTCAACAATTGAGGGAGCCTCGGCAACGATTCACGGCAACCTCACAGGTGGCTCCATATTCACACAGTTCTTACTCACACACGGAGCAGATAACTTCTACTTCGCCCTTATGGGTAGTATCACCACAGCCGCCAACCTCGCCGTCATCCTTGGAGCATTTCTATCTCAAAAGATACTCTCCAAAAAAGGAGTCGTCCTCGTCCTTTCCCTCCTCACAAGAATCATCACCTGCTCCATCGTGGCTTTCCCGTTCATCATCCCCCCAGACCATCTCCTCCTCTCCGTCCTGATAGCGATAACTATTGCAACTGTGTTAGGAAGCATCGCAGGCAATCTCTGGATGGGTTGGATGAGCGACCTCGTGCCTCGACGAATACGCGGCAGATATTTCGCCGTCCGCAACAGAACATCAATGATAGTCGCTCTTATCTTCTCTCTCATCGCAGGCTGGTTCATCGACCAGTTCCAGCAAGCAGACGGAAAACCCGTCGAAGGACTCCTTTCAAAAATACTCTCCCTTCACGGCAAATATCTCTTCCTACCCCAGAATCTACCTTATGGTTTCCTCTTCCTCTACGGAGTCGCACTAATCCCAGCCATCGTATGCGCCTTCCTCCTATCCCGTCAACCTGAACCGACGAGATATTTCCATTTCCCGAAAGGAGAGCATCCTTTCATCACCCTCGTAAAAGGTGCACTCGCCAACATCAAGTTCAGACGCTTCCTCTTCTTCCTCTCTTTTTTCTCCCTCATCAACTCATTCGCCTCCCCTTACTGGGGACCTTTCCTTCAAAGAGATTTGAGAATGCCGTTACAAACACTCGCCTTCTTCGGAGCACTCGGCATAATCGCAGGAGTCCTCACCATTCGCACCTGGGGCAAACTTTGTGACAAGTTCGGCAATAAACCTGTTATGCAAATCACGCTCGTAGTCGCAAGCACCCATCCACTTCTCTACCTCATATCAACCCCTAATTTCTACCTTCCCATTTACTTCGACTTCATCTCAAGCGGCATAATGTGGAATGGCTTCGGACTGGCTGTCTTCAACATCCTCCTTTTAATCTCCGAGAAAGAGCAGAAAGAGACCTATTTCGCCATTCATTCAGTCGTCACTACAGCAGTCACCGCCTTAGGCTGTTTCATCTCAGGCTGGATGATCAAAATCATCCCTTCCGTTCATTTCGGCAGTTACGAATTGAGTAATGTGCAAGTCATCTTCTTTCTGACCTCCATCCTCCGTTTCACCTCTCTCCCTCTCATCAAACTGCTGGATGAGCCGAACGCCAAACCATCGCTCTACCTTTTGAAAAACTTCTTCGCTGTCTTCCGTTCCTAACACCCCAGAAACCGGAAAGAGAGCCAGAACTCTCTACCGTCAAATGCCCTTTTACCCCTTCTTCCATCAACAGAGAATGAACAGAAGAGCAGAAATGACAATGCCCAAATCCAGAAACGACTCAACAACCCATTCTCTGTTGAAAAACTTTCTGTTTCTCAACAGAAGGACAGCAGCAAACCACAACGGCATAGTAAAAGCGACGCCTATATCCTTCCGAAACAGACGAAAGATTTCAGCGAAAACCAACAATCCGAACCAGCCGCAGATGACAATTGCTATTATCCGCCTTGTACTCTGCGAACCCAATGCAAGAATAGTAGTCTCCCTCCCCATCAAAGAATCTCTTTCCATCTGGCGGACATCAAAGAGAATCGAACGGAGATAAACCGGAAAGAAAGCGAGAGCAAACGCCGTCATAACGGTCGTAAATGAAGGATTCTTTTTGAACGCAAGAACAGGCAAGATAGAAGCAACCGACGCCCATCCCACAGCACAGAAAATCTCCTTTGAACCAGGAATGTCCTTAAGAGAACGAAGCGCAAGACGCGCAGGCAGAATCTCAACACCATAAAGCAATCCTGCTACTATTGCCATTACAAGAAACAGATTGGCAAAAAAACCGAATTGAATGAGTATAATCACTGACAGAACAGCCGCAGCCGCCGAAGAGAATCCTCGTAAGTAGAAAAAAACAGAAAGGGTCTCCCCCAGTGGCTCTTGCTTAAGTGCAATCAGTTGGTTTGCAGTGTGGACCCCGAAGACATAAAGAGCGGCGACGAGAACCAGAGAAAGATGAAACGGAATGTCGAGGAGAATCAACGAGAAGATTGTAAGAGCAGCAGCAGAGGCTGATGAAAGAATGTTACCTCGAACAAGAAAACGAAGAAGAGGCATAAAAAACGGAGACTTCTCACCAACAGCAGAACGAATCCTTTGAACAACCTCCTTGATGACCCATCTCGGCGTAGAAGCACCTGCAGCAACACCAATGGTATTGTAGTTCTTAAGTTCTTCAATTCTTAAGTCCTGAGCAGTCTCAATGCGATATGTCTTTCTACCTGCCGCCTCCGATATCTCCACCAACCGCTTCGTGTTCGCTGAATTGCCACCTCCTACCACAACCACACACTCCGCTTCCTTCAACAACTCTTTCAGTTCCTCCTGCCTCTCCGTCGTCGAGCGACAAATTGTATTATGAACACGCACCTCCTTGAATCGCTCTTTCAGTCGCGCCGCAATCCTCTCAAAAACTTCCTTATTCTGCGTCGTCTGCGAAACAAAACAGACCACCCTGTCCTCCCGCGGAAGCAACTCCACTTCATCAGGCAAGGAGATAAGAAACGCATCAGGAACCACGGAACAGAGCGCCTTTACCTCAGGATGTCCCCTGTCCCCGAATATGACCACCCTTTCGCCTGCCTCTCTCGCACGACTGATTATACCGTGAATGCGCATCACATTCGGACAAGTAGCATCAATAAAGCAAATGTTCCTCTTCTCCAAATCGTCCTTCACCTCCTTTTCAACCCCGTGACTGCGAATCAAAACCGTATCCCCTGCTTTAAGAGACGAAGTGTCTCTTATAGGAACGACCCCCTTCTTGCTCAAAGCCTCCACAACCTGCCGATTGTGAATCAGGTCCCCTAATGTGTAAAGCCTCCGTGACTGCTTCACCGCCTTAAGAGCAAGAGCAACCGCCCGCTGAACGCCGCTACAGAAACCCGCATTTCTTGCCAGAATCACCCGCTTCACCGCATATACCCCGCAAACCCTTCACTCTCTACAAACCTCTCACCCCTTTCATCCTTCCAGAGTATAAACACTTCTACTCCTGGAAACCTCTTCACAAAAGCAAGCCCTTCCTCCGGACCCAGAACGGAAACAGCAGTAGCCAAAGAATCCGCGGTGAAACAGTCCGCCGCAATAACCGACACAGAAACAGCATAGTCACAAGATTCCCCTGTGCGTGGGTCAACTATGTGCGAAAATCGCCTTCCCCCCACCTCATAATACCGCTCGTAATTGCCACTCGTCGCAATCGCCCCCTCCTTAAATCCAACTTTGCGCAAGTACTCATGCGACTTGCGCGGGTCAGTTATCCCAATCAACCACTCCCTGCCATTCGCCTGCCCACCACAAACCCTCACTTCCCCTCCAATCTCCACCAAGGCGTTCTTTATTCCATACCCCTCAATCACCTTCAACGCACAGTCAACCGCATATCCTTTGGCTGTCGCTCCCAAATCCAACGCCATCCCTTCGACCGCGAACCTGACACTCTTCTTCGCAATATCAAGAACTACCCTTTGCCACCCGACTCTCTTCAAAGCAGCCTCCTTATCCTCTTTGGTCGGCGAAACCCCCTTTTGAGCCGCATTCTTATAAACCTCTAACAAAGGAACTACGGTTATGTCGAGAGCACCACCGCTTGCCTCGCAAAACTCTAAAGAACGCCGAATCACCTCAAAAAGTTCCTCGCTTGTAACAAACGGCGCATTGTAAGCAGAGCGATTCAAGTTATACAACTCGCTCTCGGGCAGAAACCTCGACATCTTCCTCTCTATATCAACCACACGCTTAACCGCCGCCTCTGTCGCCGCCCAAGCAATCTCCCTGCTCTTGCAATGCACTATAACCTTCATCGATGTCCCAAGCACCGAAGCATAGCGCACATACTCTTTCTCCTCGCACCCTACAAGATTCCTCTCAAAAAGATGTGTCGTAACAGTGACTTCAGACCGCTCCTGAGTCTCAGCGTCAAATACATTCCGCAACAAGGAGTACGAGACTCCACAAACAAACCCCAATGCAAACAACGCATATAGCAGCCGCCTCCTCACCGTTCTCTCCCTACCCAAATGCCCACCCCTCCTCTGCCAACAGAAACAATTATCCGCAACGAAATCCCCATAACAAGCCCTATTTTCCCATCAGTGGAAGTATAAAGAGCAAGACTCGAGTTGCCCCTGCAAGTCTGTATCTTTTTGTTGAGTAGCGCCCACTTTTCGGGAAAATAATAGAGTAAAGTAGGTATACCATTGAGGAGAAAAAAGTGGGAGAAAAAGTTGAAAGATTGCTGATAGAAGAGGGAATGAAGGATGCCTATTTGACCTATGCGATGAGCGTTATCGTCTCGCGTGCACTGCCTGATGTAAGAGACGGACTGAAGCCTTCCCAAAGACGGATTCTTGTGGCGATGAACGACCTCAATTTGACCCCACGAGCAAAATTCAGAAAGTGCGCGAAAATCTGCGGCGACACGAGCGGAAATTATCATCCTCACGGCGAAGAAGTCATTTACCCCACATTGGTCCGTATGGCGCAAGATTTCAATATGCGCTATATCCTAATCGAAGGACAAGGAAACTTCGGCTCGATTGACGGAGACCCACCCGCAGCAATGCGTTACACAGAAGCACGAATGGCTCCTGCGGCCGTCGAAATGCTCGAAGATATGGAAAAAGATACCGTCGACTTCGACCCCAACTACGACGAAACAAGAACAGAACCTCGTGTCCTCCCAGCAAAGTTCCCAAACCTACTGGTAAACGGAGCAGGAGGTATAGCGGTCGGTATGGCAACCAACATCCCTCCTCATAACCTCGCAGAAGTGGTTGACGCAATCGTCATGCTAATCGACGAACCTGATGTGAGCGTAGACAAGTTGTTGAAAGTCCTACCAGGCCCTGATTTCCCCACCGGAGGAATCATCTGCGGAACCGCTGGAATCAAGGAGGCATACAAAACGGGAAAGGGAAAAATAACATTGAGAGCAAAAACCTGCTTCGAAAAATCAAAAACAGGACGAGAAGCGATTGTCGTAACTGAGATACCCTTCCAAGTGACAAAGACCCGTATCATCGAACGAATGGTGGAGTTAGTAAAAGATGAAACCCTCAAAGGAATCGCAGACATCCGCGACGAGAGCGACAGAGAGGGGATTCGACTTGTAATAGAGATAAAGAAAGGTGAGAACCCGCAGGTCGTCCTGAACCAGTTGTATAAGCACGGTGTCTTGCAGACAACATTCGGAATAATCCTCATAGCGCTTCACAACAACCGTCCGCTCACGATGAGCATAAAAGAGTTGATGCAGTGTTACATAGACCACCGATTTGAAATAGTCACACGGAGAACACAGTACCTACTGGACAAGGCAAATGAGCGCCTGCACATCGTCAAAGGGCTCTTGATTGCTCTCGCATCCATCGACGATGTAATCGCAACAATTAAGACCAGTCGCACAACAGAAGAAGCGCGTGAGCGGCTGATGGCGCAGTTTTCGCTCACAGAGCCTCAAACGAACGCAATCCTGGCGATGCAACTCTCACGGCTGGTCGGACTCGAAAAAGAGAAACTGATGAAAGAGCACGACGACTTGAACCAGAAGATAAAGGATTACTGGCATATCCTGAACAAAAAAGAAGCGGTCTATGACATCATCAAAGAGGATTTGTACGATTTGAAAGAAAAATACGGTGACGCACGCAGAACACAGATTCTGGACCAAGAGCCCGAAGAGATTACACTCGAGGATATAGTCCCCGAACACGAAGTGGCTGTCACCGTCACGCACCAGCGGTATATAAAACAGACCCCCTTGGAACAGTATAGGAGACAAGGGCGTGGCGGAAAAGGAGTCATCGGAACGGATATGAAAGAAGAGGACTTCGTTGAGCATATGTATGTCTGTTCGTCACACGACTGGCTCTTAGTCTTCACCAACAAAGGAAAACTCTATTGGCTACGGGTACTCGAAATCCCCCAAGGAGCACGAGATTCAAAAGGCCGTTCAATCAGCAACCTTCTCTCTATCTCCGCCGAAGACAGAATCGAACAGATTATAGCAGTGCGCCAGTTCGACAAGCGTCCGCTCTTCTTCGTCACACGCCAAGGGTATGTCAAGAAAACTTTGCTTTCTAACTTCAGCCGCCCGACAAAAGCAGGAATCATAGCGATTGCCCTCAAAAAAGGTGACAGCCTCGTAGATGTTCTGGTAACAAGCGGCAACGACGAAATTGTGCTGGGAACAAAAGATGGGTTTGCGATAAGATTCGCGGAAAGCGATGTGCGCCTGATGGGGCGAAACGCAGCAGGCGTGAAAGGCATAACCCTCCGTGAAGGCGACGCCGTATGCGGCGCCGTCTGCGTCGAGAAAGACGGCACTCTCCTTACAGTCTTTGACAACGGCATAGGAAAACGGACTCCTTTTAAAGAATATAGAATCCAGAAACGCGGCGGGAAAGGAATCATAAACGCAAAACTGCCAAAAGGCGTCAAGGTCGTCACTCTCCTTGCGGCACACGACGAAGACGAACTGATGCTCATTAGCGCAGGAGGCAAAATGATTAGAACAGGCGTAAAAAGCATAAGACAGACAGGACGCGCCACAAAAGGAGTCTGGTTAATGAGACTCGATAAAGGTGACAGACTTGTCAGCGTAGCGCGCATCGAGCGCGACTGATTTCTACCTCCTCTCAAACGGAAGAAGAAAACTCTTGCGTTTTCTAAATTTTGCTTGACAGTATGCATCAGCGTGGATAAACTTTTATACCCTATCTTCAAGGGTGTAAAAAATGAATAGATTAAAGCATGAGAGGACAAAACTGCTGACAAAAGAGGAGGCAGCAGCAAGTAGGCGCTGGTTTCTGGTAGACGCCGAGGGAAAAGTGCTAGGACGACTTTCATCCGCCCTGGCTAAAATCCTCATCGGCAAACACAAGCCAACATACACGAAAAATTACGACTGCGGCGATTTTGTCGTCGTCATAAATGCCGAAAAAGTCGTCGTCACAGGAAACAAGAAGAGAGAAGACGGATACCTTCGCTACACAGGATATCCCGGAGGGCTGAAACGCAAGAGCATCGAAGAGATGCTGCAGATTGCTCCTGAAAAGGTGATAAAATACGCTGTAAAAAGAATGCTTCCAAAGAACAATCTGGGGCGGCGGATTCTTTCAAAATTGAAAGTTTATGGAGGCTCTTCACATCCTCACAAAGCACAAAAACCGCAGTCCATCGACCCATTCCTTGTCGCTTATGGGAGACCTATGAAATGAAAACAAAAGAGCAATATATCTGGGGAACGGGAAGACGCAAAACATCAGTTGCAAGAGTAAGAATCAAGCCAGGCTCAGGCAGGATAGTGGTAAATGAGCGCCCGTTTGAAGAATACTTCGCACGGGAGCAGGATAAGCGTGAAGCGACAGCACCACTGGTAGTGACTGAAAAAACTTCAAACTACGATGTGGCAGTAAATGTGAAAGGCGGTGGCATCCACGGCCAGGCAGGAGCAGTCTCACTGGGGCTCGCTCGAGCGCTGGCGAAAGCCGAGCGAGGACTCGAACCAAAACTACGCGAAGCAGGACTCCTTACTCGTGACCCGCGGGAAGTCGAGCGGAAAAAATACGGCTACAGAAAAGCACGCAGAGGATTCCAGTTCTCCAAGCGTTAGTCAAACCCGTTTGTAGACTCCTCAAACCACAGAATTCGCCTCCCTTTCTCCGACTTCCCCCTAAAATAATTGAACAAACCTTCTGTTCTGTTGTCTAATAAAATAAAAACGTAACCTGTAGGAGATAGAAAAAATGAGATGGTTTTTGGTCACAATTGTCTTGCTCACCGTTGCTCTCCTTATTGCAGAGAAAGAAGACATAATTGAGACGAAAGATGGGATAAAGT
>JAOAAR010000323.1 GCA_026418755.1 Planctomycetota bacterium | reverse complement strand
GCATAGGACTGCGTGGTCCTGGGGAGAAGCAGTTAGAGGAGGACAGGCGCGTAATCAGTCGGCGCGTGACTGACTTAAAACGCGAAATCAAAGAAATCGAGAGACGCAAACAGAGAATGGTCGAGAGCCGTAGCCATTTTCAAATCTGTCTGGTGGGTTACACGAATGCTGGCAAGACGACTCTTCTGAACCGTCTTACGGGAGCAAGAGAGTATGTGAGTCGTAAACTCTTTTCCACGCTGGATACGCGAACGAGACTCTGGCACCTTTTCGACGGTAAAGAGGTGCTTCTCTCTGACACTGTGGGCTTCATCCGTAACATCCCTCACCATCTGGTAGCCTCTTTTCACGCCACTCTCGAAGAAGTTATAAGTGCAGACCTTCTGCTCCATGTAGTAGACTCATCCGACCCCTCTGCTGAAGTCATGATACACACCGTAGAGGATGTTCTTAAAGAACTCCATTCCGACCATATTGCGAGGATTCTGCTTCTCAACAAAAGCGATAGAATCAGAGACCCGATGGAACTCTCTATTCTTAAGAGGAGGATGCCGGACGCCATTTTAATCAGTGCGAAGACAGGTGAAGGTTTGAACGATCTTGCGGAAGCAGTGATTAGGTTCATCGAAAAGGACTGGAAGACTGTAAAGGTGACGGTTCCGACGAGTAACTGGGAGGTGCTTTCCATACTTGAGAGGCAGGGGAGGCTTCTCAACAAACGGTTTCAGAACAACAGGGCTCACTATACGGTTCGCATTTCACCATCCATACTGTCAAAGATAGTTAACATAGATGGGGTAAGGGTGAATCCTCTGCCTGAGGAGGGAGAAAAATGATTCAATACAAAGAAGGGAACAAGATACCGTTGAAGGAACTGAGGCGTTTGTATGCTGCGGTAAGATGGCTCCATTTTACGCGTCCCAAACTGTTGAGAACGGTTTATGACCGAAGTGATTATGTGGTCAGCGCTTGGGATGGTAAAAAACTAGTCGGAGTTGCACGCGCCATATCAGACGGTGTTTTTAACGCTTATCTGCCGGATGTTCTGGTTGACCCTCAATATCGGAGAATCGGCATAGCGCGTGAACTTGTGAGAAGGATTCTGAAGCACTATGATGGTCTCTACAACATAACTGTTGTGGCGGAGGACGAAGGAGGAAGGGCATTCTTTTACAATTGCGGCTTTACGCAGATGAGAGTGGCTTTGCGCAGGATGCGTCCTATTAAGAGAGTGGTGATGCTCAAAGAGGGGCGATGATGAAAGATGTAGAGCCTGTTATAGGATTAGAGGTTCATCTTCAGTTGAAGACGAACACAAAACTGTTCTGCGGATGCCCTGTCTCATTTGCCGCGTCTCCAAACACTCTCGCCTGTCCGGTTTGTCTCGGACTGCCTGGCTCTTTGCCTGTTGTCAATCAGCGCGCAGTTGAACTCTCTCTTAAACTCGCCCTGGCTCTTAAATGCAATGTAAATAGGCTTTCATCGTTTGACCGTAAAAACTATTTCTATCCCGACCTGCCTAAAGGCTATCAGATAACGCAACATTACACACCTATCGCATCCGACGGTTTTATAGAGATAAACTCTTCTGGCAACAGAACTAAAAAGGTCAGAGTCTTGCGTCTGCATCTTGAAGAAGATGCGGGCAAGATAATATACGCAGAGAAGACAGGATATGTTCTTGTAGATTTTAACAGGTGTGGGGTGCCTCTGGTTGAGTTGGTCTCCGCAACAGACATTTCTTCGCCCCAGGAAGCATACGACTATTTGGTCGAGGTGCGCAGAATTGCACGCTATCTTGAGATCTCCGATGCTGATATGGAGAAAGGGCAACTGCGCTGTGATGTGAACATCTCTCTTCGTCCAAAAGGGGGGTCCTCGTTCGGCACGAGGACAGAGATAAAGAATCTGAACTCTTTTGCTGCGGTGAGAGACGCGCTTGAGGCTGAAATTGAAAGACAGAAAGAGATTCTCTTTTCAGGCGGCAGAATAGAGCAGGAAACGCTCTATTACGATGCGGAGAGTGGAAAACTCTTCGTCCAGAGGAGCAAAGAAGAATCCCACGATTATCGCTATTTCCCCGAGCCTGACCTGCCTCCTCTTTTTGTGAGCGATGAGATGCTCAAGAAAGCATCTTTTGAGGTGGTTGAATTACCGATGGAGCGGGAGCGCAGACTAATGAAGCAATATGGATTACCGCCTCAAAAAGTGGCTGTCTTATGCTCCCGGAAGGCTTTAGCAGACTATTTTGAAGAGTGTGTGAAGGAGCCTTCTCCTCAACTGTTAGCCGACTGGCTCATCACTGAAACTCTCCGAGTGGTCAATGA
>JAOAAR010000322.1 GCA_026418755.1 Planctomycetota bacterium | reverse complement strand
GCTAAAGAGAAGGCTGCGAAAATGGCAAAGACCAGACCGATTCTTCTTACGGAATTGAGTTTTGTCGCCAAGCCGCACAAGGTGAGGCAGAAGAGTGGAATGACTGCTCCTGCGAAAAAACCTAAAAACAGGGCTATTCCCTTAAGGACCGCTCCGTAATAAAGCGCCAAAAGCACGCCAGCAAGAAAAGGCGGACAGAGGGAAAGACCGCTCAAGAGCCCGAAAAGAAAAGGATTTTTTGAAGGCTCTTTACAAGTTGCGAGTTCTCGGCGAAGGTGGCGTATTGCCCACACAAGAAGCGCAACTGCAAGGACAAGTTGGACCAGACCGAAGAACTCTTTCTGGGCAACGAATGGCACAGTAGGAGCCAGGAACCCTGCGGCAGCACCTACCGCTATATACCCTGTCAGTCTTCCAACGGCGAACAGAGAGAAAAACTTGAGATGAGAGAAAACAGTTCCGGACGAACTGACAACAAGAACAGGGACAAACAGGAGATAACAAGTGGTACATAGGGGAAGAGAAGCGATTCCTAGCAAAAAGCCGTTTAGGAGTGTTTCTGCCCAATCCATCATTTCTTGGGTTCCGGCTGCAGTGAATCTGGTCTTACAGCGGAGCAGCGTGCATTGTGGAAATTAAGTGCGGAAATACTTTTCT
Organism: Planctomycetota bacterium; assembly: GCA_026418755.1. Classification (GTDB taxonomy): domain Bacteria; phylum Planctomycetota; class SKW154; order SKW154; family SKW154; genus SKW154. The sequence continues at coordinate 1,714 of JAOAAR010000322.1, read as the reverse complement.
TCACATCTTCAATCTCTTCTTTAAAAGCCTCCTCTCCTGCCAGTTTCTGCGCTTGTGTGTAAAAAAGGAGTGCTGTTTCATAGAATCCTTTCGCTTCGAGAATCAGGGCGTAGTTGTAAGCAACTTCGAAAGATTCGGGGTGTTTTTTGACTCCTTCTGATAAGACTTCTTCCGCTTTCGAGAGGTCTCCGCAAAGCACAGCATCAGCGGCGTGAGAGACAAGAGGCAGAGAACTTTCAATAAACCTTCTCTTCACGACGGAATGGTGAATATGGAGATGGCACAGGATTCGATTGTAAATCGGTTCGAACACCATAGAGAGGAGTCTTTCGGGCTCGAACAGATAGAGTCTAAATGGAACTCTTGCCGACTGCTCACAAATCAGTCTCTCTTTAAGCGTGCCTTCTGGCATTCTATAAAGAAGAAATGCGACCACCATCTCTCCTCGCATTGACAAATCGTCCTCTATAGGGCTATCTGCTGTAGCCCATCCAGCGGCCCTTTCTGTGAAACTATATCCTGCTCCGAAGCCGAACCGCACGCGAGCCCCCATAGCGCTTCGCGCAAAGGAAAGCACCTGAACCGTGAGCAAAGCGTCAAAATCCTTTACAAGTTGCATAACATTTTCGGAAGAGAGAAGCGTCTCGCCGTGTTCTCCTTTTAATGGGCTCTCAAGGGGAAGAGGTTTGACCTCGACTGACTGGTATGTGCCTGATGTTTTAAGAAACTCCGCAGTCATCTCCGCGAAGTCAACGGCAAGAGCACGATAGGTCTCTTTAAACCCCACAAACGGTGCTATGAGGAGTCTGTTGATTCCCTCGATGTTCCACAAGGGTAGTGCATATCGCTCAACAGATACCTCTACACTTTTACAACCGAAGAAAAACAGAACAATCAGAATAACCAACCACCTCTTCATATATCTCCCTCCCCTACCGCATGCGCAAAAACTATTCTACCGCACAAGAACCCAATCCGCAAAACATCTCCCTGTTTCCTCCTGCCTGCCTCAACTTAGAAAGAAGACTTTCTCACGGAGTAACAAGAAGAACCCGAGAAGGCTCATCCGCAATCATCTCGAACGAGGATGCACACGCTGGAATGAAAAAAGAATCTCCGCGCTCCGCTCTTACTCCTTCACACTCAACAGTGCCCCATATAACCACTCCGAAACGAAACACTCCCGTAGGAAGTATTCTATAACTTCTTAAAAAATCAATCTGCTCCAGAGTACATATAGAAGTCACATAACGTGTCACTTCCACTCCGCTTCCCTCGGAAACCTCCCCTCTAAGCAGAACATCCTTCATTTCCGCTGTCGAAAGCGATGAGAGTGCTTTCTCTTCATGCATCTCTCTGCCTTCGCGTCCCCAGTCGTATAGCCTGTATGTTATGTCTGAATTACTCGAAACCTCGAAGACAAGCGTGCCGGCAAGAAGCGAATGGAGCAATCCAGCGCGAATTTTTAAGACCTCTCCTGGAGATGCTTCTGTGTAGTTCAGTGACGCTTTCAGAGTTTGAGGCTCGTGTAAATCAAGGGACCGCCAATCTCCTTTTAGCCCGATGATAAGGGATGGAAGGCGGAGCGCCTTGTCGGCGCCTACGGCGTGTTCCTCGCCTGCCTCGTCATCGTGCCGCTGCCCTTCACCAACGGCCCCCCCAGCCTCGCGGTGGCGATCATGGCGATGGGGCTTCTCGAGGAGGACAGTCGCGC
>JAOAAR010000321.1 GCA_026418755.1 Planctomycetota bacterium | reverse complement strand
AGATGTGTATAAGAGACAGATCTTGCCCCGAGAGACTCTGATTGTGACCCCGGGAATCCGTCTGGGGGAGTCTCCAGATGACCAAAAGCGAGTAGCCACCCCTCAAGTGGCATTGGAGGCAGGTGCTAATCTGCTCGTGGTAGGGCGTCCCATCATCGAAGACAAGAACCCTTTGCAATCAGCAGAAAGGTTCTTCCGCGAAATAACATCCGCTCTTGAGAAACTGAAAAGGTGAGGAGGAGAGCGTGAACAGAAGAGAGGTGTTTCCGCAAACGACAGGAATAGGCTCGGTTCCGTATACGGATGCAGAAAAGTCTCTTGATATGGTTCTGAGAACAGTCAATATCCCTTTCTGGACGCAGCATCCGAGACTCTCGCCCCTCGAACTGATGACCCATCAGTATTCTGAGAATCTGCCCTATGTCTCACTTGAAGAAGATGGAAGGAGAGTCTATTGTCGAGACCCTGAAGAGGATTCCTACGCAGAGATGGAGCGCTTCTACGAAGTCGCGCTTAAGGAGAGTTATGTCGAGAGATTAGGGAGAATTTCTGAAAGGTATGCGAGAGGTTTATATGCGTTTTTGAAGAGGCTTGAGAAGACAAGAGAGAAGTTTCCGTTCATCAAGATTCATACCACAGGAGTCTTCACTTTCACTCTGGGGTTGAATTTCAGCAACGGCACGCCGATTTACTCAAACACTCAGATGCGCCAAGCGTCTTCCATTCTTCTTACCGCCAAATCACTGTGGCAGGTGAGCAGATTCTCGCCGTACTGTAAAAGATGCCTTCTCTTTCTGGACGAACCCATTCTGTCGGCAATAGGTAGTTATCCGATGCTTACCGATTCCGTAGTTGTCGAGACTCTTGCAGAAATCATCAGTGCGGTGAAGAAACAGTCTCCTGAAACACTCGTTGCAATCCATTGCTGTGGCAACACAGACTGGTCTCTTCTTATTGAGAGCGGGCTCGATATCCTCTCCTTTGACGCCTATTTCTACGGCGACGCCTTACTTCTTTACTCCGACTCTTTGCGCCGATTCCTTCATAAAGGAGGTATCCTCTCCTTCGGAATCGTTCCGACCGACGGTGAAAACACACTTCTTGAGACAGAAGAGAGTTTACGCAGACGGCTGAACCAACTTCTGGAGAGGTTGTCTTCCAAAGGAGTGAGCGTTCCTGAGAATCAGATTCTATTCACCCCATCTTGCGGTACTGGTTCTCTTTCTCCTACCGCTGCCGAAAGGGTTTTCTCTCTCCTCTCCTCTTTTTCACAATAGCACCTGCTTTACAAGATGGGAAGGTATGTGTCCAGTTCGTATTGGGTAACACATCTTGAGAAATCGAGCCACTCTTTCCGTTTCAATCTCAACAGTTCTCTGAGGGCATGTTCCCCCAGAATGTTGCGTACCAGTTCGCTGTTTTCTGCCTCAACGATTGCTTCTATCAAACTTCCAGGTAACTGAGTGATTCCGTGCTTTTTCATCTCTTCCTCGCTCAATGCTATGGTATAGACATCTCCCTCAAACGGCTTTCCCAACTCGTAGTTGTTTTTAATGCCCTCAAACCCTGCGGCGACTATAGCGGCAATCGCAAGATATGGGTTGCAAGCAGGGTCAGGAGAGCGGTATTCTATCCTTGTTGCCATCTCTTTGCCTTTTTTGTATATGGGGATACGCGCCAGCACAGAGCGGTTGCCCTGCGCCCAACAGACATAAACAGGTGCCTCAAACCCTGGTGTTATTCTCTTGTAGGAGTTGACCCACTGATTGGTGAGGAGTGTGATTTGGCGACTATGGCGCAACAATCCTGCAAGAAACTGTTTGCCTGTTTTTGAGAAATGGTATTCGTCTTTGGGGTCAAAGAACGCATTTCGTCCGCCAGAGAAAAGAGAAACATGAGTATGCATTCCGGAGCCGTTCGTGGTTGCCATCGGTTTGGGCATGAATGTAGCGTGCAATCCTTCCTGTCTTGCAACAGTTTTTATAACATACCTGGAAGAGACGATTTTGTCCGCCATTCTGAGCGCTTCATCGTATCGCAAGTCAATCTCGTGCTGCGATGGAGCGACTTCGTGATGCGCTTTTTCGACTTCTATTCCCATTTCAGAGAGATATTCGACAGTGCGACAATGCATCTTAGTCGCTGCGTCATCAGGTAGGATGTCGAAGTAGCCACATTTTTCAACCAGTTCGGCTTTCTCCGAAGAGCGAAAATAGAAATACTCTATCTCGGGACCAATATACACTGTATAGCCTGCCTCTTTAACTCGGGATAATACTTGTTTCAAGATGGTTCGCGGGTCGCCCGAAAACGGCTCACCATTAGGATGATAAAGG
>JAOAAR010000320.1 GCA_026418755.1 Planctomycetota bacterium | reverse complement strand
GACCACAGGAATCACCTTCCTTTGAGGGTCAGGAGAAGGTATTGGCAAGTCCGAAACATTCTCCAAGGGAATTTCGACTGTCTCGTTGTCAATCGCCTGCGACAACTTTGTGAAATTCGTGTGTCTGCCTACTGCGAAACCATCAACGAAGATACACAAATCTCCGTATTCAACTCCGCGCCAACATGCTGCAATATGATACCAGGTGTCAGGAGTAAACCTGAACGGCGCACGCATCTCCTGCGCCGTCCGCTCTAATGTCGCATCAGCAACCGCCAGAACAATCTCGCTACCGTTGTAATAGAGGCAAATCCTATCTTCATAGTCTCCCTTGCCGCCCGAATCAAAGAAATAGTGAACCCCACCTGAAAACTTCGGCTTGAACCAGCAAGCAAAATAGCCAGGAGCAAGCCCTGTCACACCTCTACTGCTCCCCCCAGCGCCCGTAACCGTCTGCGTCGGAAAATGCTGCGATGGATTGATTGCCAGCGGACTGCCAATCTCGTGCCCATCAAGCGTGTGCTCAAAATGCTTTGTGAACTTATTCCCTGAAGGCATTACACCTGTCTCTATCCTTATGTCTCCTTCATCAGGAGCGTGGCTATAAGAAGGGAACTGTACCGTCGTCTGCTGCTCTCCCTCGTAGGGAATCAAATCATTCGGCGAGGTGACAAGAAACCGTTCACTTCTGTCATTATATGCGTAAAGAAGTTTGAACCCCGTGTTCGGGTCATATCTTCTCACAAGCCCGTCACAAAAATCATTCTGACTGTCAATGCGCCAGATGAGCCTTTTAGGTGGTGCAACATCCACTACCGCCCTTATGTGACTCTTTGCCAACTCCTCACCGCTTGGACTGTTCGCAATTCCGTAAGCGTCAATGCGGAACACATCATAAGACTGATAACAGAACGGCATCGTCGAGACAATCAGAGAAGGGTCGTTCGGATTGACAGCGTTCCTGAAAAGCGCATCTGCGTCAGTCTCGGAGATTTCGCCTGCGCTTACTGCCTCTCCTAAAATCGCTTTGAAATCTTCGTGACTCTTTGGCATCTTCTCCCGTATCCGTCTCACCAGTTTCTCCGCCTCTTCCGGCGTGACCACCTCAAACTTAGGCTCCGGCTCCTCAGGATTCATCGTCTTTCTAAACAGTTTCACTACCTCCGGTAAATCCTCGAAATTGAAGAAACGAACCCCCACCAGAAGCGCTTTAAGAAGCGCATCAGAACAAGCATTTATATTGACGGGATGACGGAACATCACCGAAACCCAAGCGGCTCCTCCCGTATAATTGTTCTTCAACTCGTTCTCCAAATACAATTCATTGCCCCCTCTGCCGGATATGATTGCGTACTCTTCTTTTGAAGCGTCCCATATCCTTATCACAGAACCTCGATTGAAAAAGTGCCTGTCTCCCGCAATCTGAATCCTGCGCCTGTTCACAAGACCGTCGTAGTCCTCTTGGGGAAAATCAGCGATGACTAAAACAGGCTCGCTCCAGTCCCGCGCCCGATACGAGTAAGTGGTGATGTCCTCAGAGATTCTTTTATAATGGAACGCACTCATCGTCTCTAGTTCCAGAACTTCCCGCAACGCCTTCACATTCTTAAGCGCATCGGGTAGATAATCCTTCATAAATTTCTTCTTCTCCGTGTAGTGATTCTCTAACTCTTCAACAAACTGATTGAATTTCTTAATGAACTCTTCAGGAATCTGCGGTGGCTGCCTCTGCCCAGACTGCTGCGGTCCACCAGGACCTATCCTCGCTAGCCGCCCCATGAAGTGTCTCATCATGTCAATCAATTGCTCAGCGTCCGAATCATCCAAAATCTTACCCAGTTTTTCAGCGTCTATCCCAAGCCTCTTCAACCCTTCTGCCACCTGCTGCGAGGGAAGAGGTTTGTTCGGGTCTCGCTCAGGCGCAGCAATCGCCTGAGGATTGATACCTGCCGCCTCTAACTCCTGCTCCGTGATTCCATACTCCTTCATCTTCTCCATATAAAACCTGCGATATTTAAGAGCGTCCGCAATAGCCGCAAACCGCGTCCAGCGTGCGATATCCCTTACGGACTGCGGCGTGGAAAACAGACTCAAAGTACTCGGACTCGCCATTACTCTGTGGCTTGATACTTTAAACGGCTTCCCGTCCCACACCAATGCGCCCGCCTTGTGCTTCGCAGGGTCAAGAAACATCCCACGAAGACACCCTTCCAGTTTATTTCCATTGATGTGTCGATACACGATGTATTCGTTGTCTATCCTAACAAAGCCGTCAACCGTCTCTTCATCATCGTCACTGAAAAGAAAAGAAGCATCGTCTAACTCAATTTCCGTCTCCTTCTCGGTAATGTCCTTCTTAAGAACCGCAACCCCAAAGAGAC
>JAOAAR010000319.1 GCA_026418755.1 Planctomycetota bacterium | reverse complement strand
TTACAGACTTGGGATGTGGTGTCTTGAGAGAGGGATGCGGGAACAGGCAAAGGAGGAGTTTATGAAAGCCCTTGCTCTTGAGGCGGGGCATAAGGGGGCGAAAGAAGAGATTGAGAAGATGAGCCGTGAAGATACAACAACAAGACTTGAAGGGAAGAAAGGCAGGAGGGCAGACGGGCTTCCCGATTCGTTTGCGGAATACCGGAGGGAAGGGTTTGTGCTCGTGAGCGATGTGGAGGCGAAAACGGTTGAGAAGTTAGTGGATGCAGTGAGGGTGGTAGAAGCGGTTCTGGGAAGGATTTACGGCTGTGTGAAGGTAAAGGACGAGAGAAGGGGGCAGGTTACGATTGTGGTGTTTGCGAAGAGAGAATCTTTGAATGAATTTGCAGAGAAGAAGGGTTTGTTTCGGAGAATAGGAGGCGGTTTCTGGATAGAGGATAGAGAGGATAAAACTACGATGGTTGCGGTCTGTATGGAAGAGAAAGAGGTTTTAAGGGATATTGTGAGATGCGTCGTTTGGGAGGTAATTGATGGGAGATTTGGGTTGAGGGAGGCGAGTTGGTTGTATGAAGGGAGCGTGAGGTTGTTTGAAGAAGGGATTAAAAAGAGTGTGGGCGAGAGCGGTAAGTTTGATGTGGTGCTGACGAACAGGGATGATTTTTGTTTTCTTAAATCGCAGATTGAGGCGGTGTCGCTTGAGGAGATGCTTTTGTTCGACTACGAGAATGGGGATGGTGGTAAGAAACGGTTACTGGGAGTGGCGTCTGAATTTTTTCTGCGGTTTTTGTTGCAAGAAGAAGAAAAGCGGTTTGAAAGGTATCTTGAGCGACTGAGAAGTGGGGGAGATTTGCGAGACAGTTTTGAGGAGGTTTTTGGAAGTTTTGAGAAATTGAAGGAGCGGTTTGTGAAAGTGCTCGACGCGTTGAGTGTGACTTTGGGGGGGAGGCTGGTCTGTATTTCGAGAGATGCGGAGGCAGGGCGGACGCTTAAAGATTTGAATAAGATTCCGCACAGTTTTGAGGTATGGCGTGCTGGAGAGTTTTTGTTGGCAACGGATGTAGAAGAGGAAAGGGCGGTTGAATATGGGGCGCTTATGTGCGAATTGTTGGAGAGTGTGAAGAAAAGTTACGGAGGGCTTTTGAAAAGAAATGATAGAGGTGAGATGTTGGTGCTACTTTTTAAAGAGCGCGAGGATTACCGAAAATTCATGGTTGCGGATGGGGTTCTGCAGGGAAAAGATTCGTATGGGTATTACTCCGGAGTGAACCACAAATCTTACATATTTGAGTGTGGAGCGATGACGAGAAAATACATTTTTCACGAGTGTATGCATCAGATATATGTCGAGCGAATGGTGACGGTAGGCGGGGCAAGAACATCGCTCTGGTTTTTTGAGGGGATGGCAGAGTATTCGGAAGGAGCGGTGACTGATTCGAGTGTGGAGTGGGGTAGTGTTCATAAAGAGAATCTTTACATTATTCAGGATGCGTTGAGGCAGAAAAGAGCATTTGGACTGCGACGGATGTTTGTGACAGAGAAGTTCGAAGAACTTTTCAAGTCAGATTACGAGTCGGAGGAATGCAAAATAGCATATGCGCAGGCGTGGGCGGTGTTCTACTATTTGATGGAGAAACATAGAGAGAGGTTGATGAGATATATAAAGAGTGAAGGAGAGGGTGCTGGTGGAGTGGCTCGTTTTGAGCAAGTTTTCGGGAATGTTGAAAAGGTAGAAAATGACTGGAACGCTTTTGTTCTTTCTCTCAGATGAAGTATATGAATAAATTGAGAGGGGCGTTTGAAAGAGAATACGATATAAAATTTGACTTTTGGCGTAAAGAGGGCTAAATGATTCATCATTATTTTGAGGAGGAGAAAGGAGTTTATGCGTAGAGTGATAATATTGGGTGCTGGAGGCAGGGATTTTCATATATTCAATACACTTTATAGAAGCAATAAAGATGTAGAAGTTGTCTGTTTCACAGCGACTCAGATTCCTGGCATTGACAAGAGAGTTTTTCCGTCGGCGCTTGCAGGAGAGCGGTATCCGAAGGGAATTCCAATATATTCTGAAGAAGAATTGCCCCAACTCATCAAGAAGTTTAAGGCGGACGAGGCGGTGTTCGCATACAGTGATGTTTCTTACGAGTATATTGAAGAGAAAAGAAGACTTGTGGAAGGAGCAGGAGCGAAATTTATACTGCCTGATTTGAAGAAAAGTATGCTTTCGGCATCCAAACCTGTTGTGGCGGTTTGTGCGGTGCGGACGGGGGCGGGCAAAAGCCCCACATCGCGGCGTGTGGTGAGAATCCTGCGCGAGGGAGGAGTCTCTGTTGTAGTGATTCGTCATCCGATGCCTTATGGTGATTTGGAGAAAGGAAGAGTGCAAAG
>JAOAAR010000318.1 GCA_026418755.1 Planctomycetota bacterium | reverse complement strand
GAGAGAAGAACTGCAACGAAGTAAAGAGGAACGGTGATTGAGCGTAGGGGCACACCTGATGAAGAAAGCGCCAGCAACTCGTTCTGGAAGGCAACCCGAGAAACCACAGAAGAGACCGCCACGACGAACGCAATTGGAAGGACGGTAGGAACCGCCATAATGACGAAGTAAGGAGAGGCTTCAAGGAACTGCTCTGCCGCTACTCCTTCTCTCATCATACGAACCCACCAACCCAGAAAGAGAAGCAGAACAAACGCCGCCGACGACAGAAACAGAAGAGTCACCACCGAAACAAGGATGTGACGATTATAAAGCCCAAGTATCTTCACACATCACCTCAATTCTTAAAAGAGTTTTAGTTTTTTGGTCAATAGCGAATCTGCGGTCGATACGGAAAGGGACGAGCCACAGAGGCCTATCGTCTTTTGAAACGACAAGAGGCACATATTCACGGAGCCGCCGAGAAACCCCCTGTTTTATGAAGAACCGATAAACCTTCATCTCCTCACTCATCCCCAACGGCTGAAATCTCTCACCTCTCCTCACACGTCTAATGAAGAGTTCCTCTCCGCCTTTGTCCGCATCAAAGAACTCAACAAAATGGGTCTTATTCCCGCTTCTGTTCCTTTTGAACCCTTCTATGTCGAACTCGCCAAGCGGAAAGACTGTAGATGTGAAACGGACTGTGTCAAACCAGGTCGAGCCCGAAACAGTCATAGGAATTTCCTGTGGTTTTGCTCCGCTTAAGTGATAGAGAACCACCCCCTCAGGTATCACTTCGGCAACAAAACCCTTCACCAATGGGGTGCGTAGAGGCTTCTCTGCCAGTACAGCGTTCAGAATACGAAGAACAACCTCCTGCGACAAGTCCGAATCTTTGCCGCTCAAAAGGAGCAACGCTTTGCGGAGTGCCTTACGAAATGAATAGCCGTTTCCTCCCCTTATACTCTCCTTTGGAATCAAATATTCTACATAGCCGAAGAAGGAGCGTTTAACCGGCTCAACTTCGTAAACCCCCGCCGTTTGAACTGAAAGAGCGAGTCTTGAAAGAGCCTCCACACTACCTCTGCGGTATTCAGATTCAAGTAAAGGGATAAGATGATGTCTGATTCTGTTGCGTAGAATCTTCACATCATAGTTGGAAGGGTCAAGCACAACAGGCAAAGAATGCTTCTCAGCGTACTCTCTCAACTCAGACTTGCGGAAGCACAGAAGCGGACGAACCAGTGTTACAGACTCAAAAGGAGAGGATTTGAGAAGTATCCCTTTGAGCCCATCAACTCCTGCGCCGCGGATAATGCGCATAATTATGGTTTCTGCTTGGTCATCCATCGTGTGAGCAGTCGCCACCGTGGAGCAACCCAGTTTGAGAGCGGTTTCAAACAAAACTCGGTAGCGAGCCTCTCTTGCCCAAGACTCGGTCGGACGCTCCGGAGGGGTAAGATGACGAAGGATGAATGGAGAGCGAATCCTTTGCGCAATATCCCTTGCAACTTCCGCATCGCGCTCCGCATTAGAACGAATATGGTGATGAACATGACAAACAAAAAGAGATATTCTTCTGTTCTTCTTCTTGTATTCTGAAAAGATATGCGCCATCGCGGAGGAATCAGCCCCCCCTGAAACAGCCAGGAGAATGTTACCATCATTTAAGAGATGGTGAGTCTCGACGAAACGAGAAAATTTTTCGAGAACCGTTGTCACTTTCTTCCTCACACAAAAGAGTGAACGACGGCAACCACTACCGAAAGAATGAAGATAACAGCAGCAGTGAGAATAAAACTTCTGGTCGCTTTCTTCATAATCATCTTAAATGTCTCCTCGCGTACCGCCGATGAGACAGCACAGATTGCAAAACAAGCGCACAAAAAAAGAACAATTCTAATCACAAGTTCCACTCTTCTCTCCTCCTGTTCCTTTCTTCGCTCCTGATTCTCCGCATTCTTCCAATCCAAGCCCCCGTTTCTGCTTTTTCATAGTGCGCTCAAGAGCATCCGCTATCACCACTATGTTTAACAGACCTGCTATCATCATATAAAGAGTCCCAGCATCATAAAGAGGAGGAATGCTTCCCTTAAAATCGTCCGCGGATGGTTTTCCGAAAAGGAGAAGATGGAGCAAGGTAGGACCCCCGCAACAGATTTGAGCATAAAATGTGAGAGGGTGGAACTCTCGACTCACTCCTTTGAAATCGCTCATAACGGCGCCACTCACAAAAAGAGCCATTATAGAAACAAGAAAAACGAACCCCTGCACTCTGCGCCCTATAAGAATATGCGCAAGACCTGGAACCGCCCAAGCCGAAACAAACGCCACTTCAGGGCCTGTCTCTTATACACATCT
>JAOAAR010000317.1 GCA_026418755.1 Planctomycetota bacterium | reverse complement strand
CATTGAGGCTTGCTTGCGGAACAACTCTATTACTTGCGAGTGCGTGAGGTGTCCCAACTCAACCAATATCTCGCCTAGTTTCTGTATTTGTCCTCGAGCGGCTCGCTCCTTCTGAACAGCAAGAGATTCTTGCAACTGCTCAAGAGAGATGTACCCATACTTAAGGGCAAGATGTCCGAATGATAACGATTCTTCCTTCACCAATACCTTCTTCTCCTTATGCTGCTCTGGCTAAATATAAGCGATTTTTCAAGCCCTGTCAAATCTGTCTCTGGTTTTGAGAAAATTACAATAAAAATCTTGATTCGTCAAAGAGGATGAATTATTTTTGTTCTTGTTCTCTTTGAAGGAGCAAGAAGATGCCGGAGCGTCCTCAAAAAGCGCTTTTTACTAAGACGCATGAGTGGTTGCTTGTTGACGGTGAGATTGGCACGGTCGGAATCACTGATTATGCCATCACCCATTTGAGCGACATTGTTTTTATTGACCTGCCGACAGTGGGTACTATTACTAAGCAGAACGAATCTTTTGGTGAGATTGAATCGGTCAAGGCGGTTGCTAGCCTTAATGCTCCTGTGTCGGGCGAGGTGGTGGAGGTGAATGAATCAATCCGCGAACGACTGGAGGTTCTTTCTGAAGATACCTACGGTGCAGGTTGGCTAATTAAAATCAAACTTTCTGATGTAGGCGAACTGAAGAATCTGATGAATTTGGCAGAGTATAACAAGTTCTGCGAGGAGCAGGAATCTCACTGAGATTTTAAGAGAACTCTCTATGGACTATGTTCCGCACAACGAGAAAGATATAAAGGAGATGCTCCGCATAATCGGAGTTGAGACCATTGACTCTCTGTTCCGGTCTATTCCTTCATCCGTCCGATTCAGGGGCGAGATGGCGCTTCCTGAGCCCCTCTCTGAAATCGAGCTTAAAAAATATCTTTCGTCTCTTGCTGGACGGAACCTTGATGTATCGAAGGATTACGCCTGTTTTTTGGGTGGTGGTGCATATTTCCATTTTATCCCTGCACTTGTCGACCAACTCTCAGCAAGAAGTGAGTTTTATACCGCTTACACTCCGTATCAGGCGGAAGCATCGCAAGGGACTCTTCAAACGATTTTCGAATACCAGTCTTGTATTTGTGAATTGACAGGGATGGATGTTTCAAACGCTTCTCACTACGATGGTGCGACTGCTCTTGCAGAGGCTGCTGTTATGACATATCACATCCATAATAGAAAACGCAGCCGCTTCATTCTTTCTGCGACTATTCATCCCGAATACCGCCGCGTGGTGAAGACCTACCTCAAGATGCTGGGAGTGGAAATCATCGAGGTGGATTACGATAAGAGAGCAGGCACAACAGATTTGGACCAATTGAAGAGGGTGCTGGATGAGAAGACTGCATCGGTTGCGTTCCAGTCACCCAATTTCTTCGGTTGTATTGAGGATGCAGAGGAAATCTCTCGGTTGACTCATTCAGTTGGTGCAAAACTGATCTCTTGTGTAGAGCCCCTCTCTCTTGGTCTGCTCAAACCGCCAGGAGAATACGATTCTGATATAGCGGTTGGCGACGGACAGGGGCTTGGTAACTACCTCTCTTTCGGAGGACCTGCGTTTGGATTCTTTGCCACTAAAAACGAACTGGTCCGCAGAATGCCGGGTAGGATTGTAGGACAGACTCTTGACTCTGACGGGAAGGTGGCTTATGTTCTTACTCTTCAGACAAGGGAACAACATATTCGTCGTGAGAAAGCGACGAGCAATATCTGTACGAATCAGGCGCTATGTGCTATGCGAGGGCTTATCTACCTTGTTACGCTTGGTAGGAACGGATTTGTCAAATTAGCAAATCTTTGTCTCCAGAAAGCCCATTACGCTGCTGAACGGCTTAAACAGAAGGGGCTTCAACTGAGGTTTAGCGCACCATTCTTTAAAGAATTTGCACTAAGACTTGAATCCCCGGAAACGACGCAAAAGAATCTTTTCGAAGAAAAGCGTATTCTCATTGGTCCTTTACTTAGCCGTTGGTATGAAGAACTCGCTGATTCTATACTCATATCTTTCACTGAGATGAACACTGCTGAGGAGATTTCTGCTCTTCTTGCATCTCTTTAGATTTATTTTTCTTCTTTGTTTGTCGCTAATCAGGAGAAGAGGGGGAGAAGGTAGTGCAGGGTTACGACGAAAAAAATGTAGAAGAAGGAAAAAAGAGTTGACATTGGCGGGAGGGGGTTGAAAATATATACAATTTGGGGGCAGGTAGCTCAGTTGGTAGAGCACAGGACTGAAAATCCTGGTGTCGGCGGTTCGATTCCGCCCCTGCCCATTTTGTTTGCAGGTCTTTGAATTTGAAAAGGAGAAGATAGGCGTAAGTATAGTTAAGGGCTTCAGTCTCTATACAAG
>JAOAAR010000316.1 GCA_026418755.1 Planctomycetota bacterium | reverse complement strand
GTGTAGCCAACTCCCGCCGATAAAGAGAGTAAGGAGACTGAACAGTCTCAACACTGCAGGAGCCTTTAAAGAGTTTAAGAGTGACGGTCCCTGTTACAGGCTGCTGCGTCTCTTTAATGAACGCAAAAAGAGCGCGCCTTAATCTCGTAAAATAAAGACCCTTGTAAATAGTCCTTGCATATTCCTGCTCTATAAGAGCCTTAAGATAAATGAGATTCTCTTGCAGAACAAGCATCTCGAGCGCAGAATGCGCATCCACTATAATGCTTGCAGCAGGAGCCTCCGAAACCACTCTGCTCTTTAAGCCGATTATCTTTTCCTGCACACTGCAACATCTGCCAATACTGTGCTCCCCACCTATCCGATTCAACCGCTCAATCAACTCCACAAGAGACAACTTTTCTCCGTTTAACGAAACGGGTTTCCCCTCCTCAAACCCAATTGAGACTCGAACCGGCTCATCTGCTGCTTTTTCAACAGGCTTTGTCAAGACAAACAACTCTTCAGAGGGGGGCTCATTAAGATTTTCAAGCGAGGGCGCTTTTACTGTTCTTCCCCAAATGTTGTGGTCCTCTTCGTAAAACTTCTTCTCCCTTTCTACTTCCAGTGAGTTCTTCGTAGCGTATGCAACAATGGCAGAATAAGAAGAGAGTTCAGGTTCACTCATAGGAGTCACGATTTTTAGGTCGGGTGCTAAAGCAGCAAGGGAAAGTTTGAAACGAATCTGGTCATTGCTTTTGGGAACTCCACCGTGTGCAACATAACGGCAGTTCTGTTCACGGGCAACAAGAAGCATCTCTTCAGTGATAATGGGTCGTGAAAGGGCAACAGAGATATGAGAAGAACAACTGTTCCTGAGATTGGCAAAAATTGCAGGGATGATGAACTCCTCTGCAAAGCGAGGACGTAGGTCTTTGATGAAGACAGAATGCGCGCCAAATTTAAGCGCCCGCTCAGCCAACTTATCAGCCGACTCTACCTGCCCAAGGTCGGCACTGAAAGTCAAAACTTCAAACCCTTTCTTGTAACGCAAGTAATGAATACAAACAGATGTCGTCAATCCCCCAGAATAAGCCAACAAAATCTTCTCCATTACCATTCCTCCCTTAAACCTCTTTCGGTTCCTTCGCCAACCTGCTCTTTTGCTCCACCAGCCTTATCGCCGCAACTATCGCATCTATCGCACCCTGCGGCTCCGCTACTCCTAACCCTACAATATCGTCTGCCGTCCCATGCAACGGTGATGTGCGGATAATTCCTATCCCTAATGTGATGTTTACTCCGCGGTTCCCAAAAAGTATCTTGAACGGTACAAGCGCCTGGTCATGATAAAGAGCAACCACCCCATCCAGTTCTCCTCGGAGCATCCGCACCACCAGTTCATAAGAATTGTGCGGACCAATACACCTAATCCCCTCTTTCTGAAGTTGCGCTACTGACGGAGAAAGAATACTCTCCTCTTCTTCGCCCAAAAAACCACCCTCTCCAGAATGAGGATTCAACGCTGATAACCCAATCTTAGGCTCCTTGATGGAAAAATCGGATTCGAGATGAGCAGATAACAAACGGACTCCAGAAACAACTTTCTCAATGGAAAGAGACCCTGAAACATCTCTCAAGGGGATATGCAGAGAGAGTGGCATAATACGGAGTTTCTTCTCGTGAAAAAAGAGCATACCAAACTCCTTAGCGCCCGTTATCTGCGCAAGAAGTTCCGTATGACCAATGGCTCTTTTACCGTCTCTCACCTTCCTCGCTGGCATAGTGACCAGAGCGGAAACCACATTTCGACGGATGAGCGAAACAGCAGTAGAAAGATTCTCCTTGATATCATCAGTGATATCTTTCATACAAAAAACAGGAGTCTTCCAACTGAAAAACGCTGATGGAATCTCCTTCGCACGAAGAAGCCGCTCGTGAAGTTTAATCCTGAGACGCCGTTGCACCTTTCGTAAAACAGAAGAGTCCCCAAAAATGAGAAACTTGACATTCTTAACCTGAGGAATCAACTTCGATAATGCTTTGACAAGAACCTCAGGACCTATGCCATCTCTGTCCCCCATAGTAACTGCAATCACAAGCGGAGAAGAAATCACCGCACCGTTCCTTATCTACTTTTCTTCCTCACAACAATCTTCGCTGTCTCTGCCTCGTCAACTTTCCTTGCAAACTCAACCACCGAATGGTAATCTTTCGCCTCTACTCGCGGCGCATAAAGCGTGAAATATTGCTCTACTTTCAGTCGCTTCTTCTCCTTCTCGTAATCAAAAACAAGAGAGTAAAAACCGAAAGGACTGTTCAAAATTTGCGTCTGAGGAAGGTTGACAACCTCATACTCATCGCCTAGGTTAATGAAACAGACTTCGTTCTCTACAGAATGGCTCCTGATTTGCATCGGATACTTG
>JAOAAR010000315.1 GCA_026418755.1 Planctomycetota bacterium | reverse complement strand
TGATAACAAAGAGAAGGAGGAGTTCCAGCCACCCCGCCGCACTTCTTCTGAGGAGAAGTCGAGTAAGGAGAACTTGGATGAGGAGAAGGTTGAGGAAGCGCTTAAGCGGATAGAGAAGATGAAAAAAGAGGAGAAGAAAGAGGAAAAGAAGGATGAGATGAGAGACGAAAAGCGAGAAGAGATGAAGAAAGAGATGAAGGACGAGAAGAGAGAAGAGAAAAGAGAGGAGAAAAGAGACGAAAAGAAAGAAAACGACAAAGAGAAGGATAAAGAAGGAGAGTTTTAGTCGTTCTATTGTTTATAAGAATCGGTCAGATATTTTTGGAGGAGCGGGAGATGATAAGGTTTTTTATTTTTCTTGTACTTTTTGTCGCGTTGATAGCGGTCTTGTCGGCGCAGGAAGGGGAAAAAAGAAGAGCGGGGGCAGGAGAAGGGGTGGTCATCTTGCAGCAGAGCGGTGTCTCTATTGTGGTGAGCGACGGTAAGGTTCTGGTGAACGGCAGGGAAATGGCAAAGGTTAGGAAAGGAGAGCCTGTCTCGGTTGTTGTCCTTGACGGCAAGGTGTTTGTTAATGGTAAGGAGATTGAACTGCCAAAGGTGGGAGAGAAGAAGATAGAACTGAAAGAGGCGCCGGCACCTGATAGAAGGATTGCTCCGGCGGGACCTGACTTCAACAGACTGATGGAGTTGCTCAGGAGGCATTATGATGAGCTACCTGGCGAAGTGAAGGATTTTGTGGAGAGGTGGCAGAGATGGGTGGAAGAGTTTAGAAAGCAGACGGAACAATGGCGCGAACGAGTGGAAGGGGAGGAACCTGCGGCTCCTCGGGCTCCTGTTAGGGAGGTTGGGCGTGGTGTAGAGAGGGCGATGGGTGAGTTCAAGCGGATGATGGAGGATGTTGACAGGCGGCTTGAAGCGCTCAGGAGGATGATGGAGGAGATGGAAGAAGAGAGAGAGAAAGAGGGAGAAGAGGGGGAAGGTGGTGTGATTCCTCAGCCTGCCGAACTGCGTGAGATAGTGGAGACTTT
The DNA here is from genome assembly GCA_026418755.1 of Planctomycetota bacterium. Taxonomy (GTDB): domain Bacteria; phylum Planctomycetota; class SKW154; order SKW154; family SKW154; genus SKW154. The sequence continues at coordinate 1,399 of JAOAAR010000315.1, read as the reverse complement.
TGTCAGGAAACTTGTTGAACGCATCCGTGAAGAATACGGTGACACACTTCAAGAGAAGGGCATAGAGTTCGTTGAGCGGTTTCTCGAAAGACTGTCAGATGAGGATATTGACCGTCTGTTGGATGTGATGGAGCAACTCACCCGAGGTGAGAAAGGGAGGGAGTTCAGAGAAAGGATGATGGAGCGGATGATTGACAGATTTTTTGAGCGTTTCTTCAAAGGGGAGCCAAAGCAGACTCCTCGCAAACACCAATCTAAAGAAAGAGAACGCGATTTCTAACCAATGCAGGTTTTCTACTAACAGAAGACCAGCCCTGTGACGGTTTAACTATCGCTCACAGGGCATTTTTTTCTCGTTTTTGAGTGTCTCTGCGCTGTCTTGCTTGCCGATTTTTTGAAAATCCTGAAAGTATATCTGTTCAAAGGATGTTGTTGCTGTCGCTGTTGAGGTGAAGCGGGCTTTTATGGGTGGAGGGGGGGGGTGGGGGAATTGGTGATTTTAATTCGATTTTCGGGTTGGTGTATTATAATGCAGTGAAGGATGGAGATTGGCGGACTGCGAATGAAAAGAGGATAGAGTGTTGCCCCGGTTTTAAAGGGGGAAGGAGAATGAGGAGGCGAAGGCAAATCTCTGCGAGCGTGGCTTGGGGATAGAGTTTGCTTGTTTTCACTGACAGGGGAAAACTGATAAGGTTTTGGGGATACCTTAGAGGAGGGCAGACGGCGGTATGTCCGGATACGGATTCGAGAAGGCAATAGATTATGCGGATGTTGGCTTGATAGCGGGGTTGGAGGTTCACCAGCAGTTGCTGACGGAGCGGAAGTTGTTCTGCAACTGTCCGGCTGGGGTGTATACAAAGGAGCATGACGGGACGCTTTTACGGCATATGAGACCAACTCTTTCGGAATTAGGAGTGTATGACGGTACCGCATTGATGGAGTTCAAGACGAAGAAGAACATAATATATCTTCTCAACAAAAGGAATGTCTGTACTTACGAGATGGATGACACACCGCCGTTTCTTTTGAATCAGAAGGCGTTGGATGTAGCGATTGAGCAGTGTTTGATGTTGGGTTGTGACATAGTGGACGAGGTTCATATAGCGCGGAAGCAGTATCTGGACGGTTCGATTCCGACGGGGTTTCAGAGGACGGCGATTGTAGGGGTAAACGGGCGTCTGCCGTTTATGGGACGGGTTTTGACAATCACGCAGGTGAGTTTAGAGGAGGATAGTTGTCGGGAGGTGCTGGATAGAGGACATCTTATTGTTTGGAGGACGGACAGATTAGGGATGCCGCTTATAGAGACGGTGACGGGGCCTGACTTGAGGACCCCGGAGGAAGTGGTCGAGGCGATATTGTTGATAGGGCGAGTGTGCCGCAGCACGGGGCATGTTCG
>JAOAAR010000314.1 GCA_026418755.1 Planctomycetota bacterium | reverse complement strand
GGAGTAATAGTAATAGCGTGACCTGCGAGGAGAGACTTCATTGAGGATTGCACCTGCTATCTTTGCGCCTGTGGAGGTTAGGAGGTCGAGAGAGCGGCTTAATGCACCTATGGTTGTCTTTCCGACCAGGACAACAAGAAAGACTGCGGTCACATAGGATGAGAGAATCATCGTGTCTGCCATCCCTAATGTTGGCGGCGAGTCGAAGATAACTATATCATATCTTTCTTTCAGGAGAGGGACGAGGCGTTTCATCCGCTCGCTACCGAGGAGGTCTGCAGGGGAGTGTGGAACCGTGCCTGCTGTAAGAAGGGAGAGGTTTTCTACGGGGGTTGTGCGGATGAATGGGTCGATGGTTTCTGTCTCGCTCGTCAGGTAATCACTCAATCCCTTCTCCTTCTCTACTCCGAAAGTTCTGTGGAGAGAGGGATGGCGCAGGTCGGAGTCAATGAGGAGGGTTTTTTGCCCCAGAGAGCGAAAGCGGCAGCGAGGTTGGAAGAGACCAGCGATTTTCCTTCTTTTGGCTCTGCGCTTGTGATAAGAAGCGATTTTGCTCCATCCTCCTTCAGAAGGCTTAATGTGCTGACCACAGTGGCTCTAAACGCTTCGGCTGCGCTACTCTTTTTCGCATCAACGGTGATGAGTTCCCGTCTTTTCCCCTTGCTCTGTTTTATGTATGGAACCGTACCGAGCGGTTCAATATTCCCCGCCTTTTTTAGCGTCACATCGTCTCTGACGGAATCGTTAAAGTGCTCTAAAAGAAAGACTATACCGATACTTGCCAGAAGGGAGATGGTAAAGGAAAGGATGAGGTTGAGAGCCATTTTTGGCGAGACAGGAGAGGTAGGAACAGAAGCACGGTCTATCACCTCGATTGTCCGAGGGGTTGAATACGCTGCACTCTCCAACTCTCGCTGCTTGCCTAAGTAGTCGTTATACAGTTTTCTGTTGGTCTCAACCTCTGCTCTCAGCCGCTCATATTCGTTGAGTAATTGGAGCAACTCTTTCTCTCTGTCTTGGACTACTTTGAGTAACTCTTGTTTTTTCTGCTTCTCGTTTTTGCAGCGCGTAAGTTCAATCTCAACCGATTCTAGGATTCTATTCACCGCACTTGCAAGAGCGGCTCTTGTTTGCTCCAGTTGCGCTTCAATGCTTTTCACCTCAGTACTCATAGGAGCATACTTTTTGAGAGCGACCACCTTCTGCTGTTCGAGGTCAGAGATGGTTTTAAGATAATGGCGTACCAATTCATTTGAAGCCACCTCAGGTAGTGCTTGAAGTTTCTCTATCTCTCTACCTGCCTCATTAAACGAGCGCCATTTCGCCTCCACCTCCGCCAGTCGCACATTCAGTCTCGTTATCTCACCTTGATAGGAAGTCACTTCACTACTGACTCGCTCGAGTTCCTTCTGGTAGGAAGTGACTCGATGACGGGATTCAAACTCTTTCAACCGTTTTTCACTATCCGAAAGTCGCTGCTCCAGTTCCTCTGTCGTTCGCAAGATACGCCTCTGTGCTTCTTCTGTGACCACCGATTCGCTCTGTTTTTTGTAAGCGAGATACTCGTCAATAAGAGTATTAATAACATTTGCGGAGAGTTGTGGGTCTTTACTGTGGTAACTCACACGGACGAGGTTGGAGTCTATATCGGGGACAACTTCTATGTCGTTTGCCAAGGCGCCTACAGGGTCAGCGGAACCTCTGTATCGTTCATTTGAGGCGAGATTCAACCTCTCCATCACCTGAGATGCGATTCTACGGGACTTCATCGTGCGGCATTCAGTGTTAAAATAGTCTCGCGCTTTCATAGAACTCCAATAGAGTTCCTCGAGAGAGACTCCTATGGTGAGACGCCTCATTTCGATTCTGATGACAGCGGTTGCAACATAAATTTTGTCCGCTCGCATCGTTAGAAGGAACGCTGTTATAAGAGTCACAAGCACAATAGAGAAGATGAACCATAAGTGACTTCTTAAGATTGTTATATACTCTTTCAACGAGGCATGTTCTGTTTCTTGGGGCTTCACTACAAGAGAACCTCAAAAGAGCGATTCAGGAACATAAATAACATCGCCTTCTTTCAGTTGAGGGTCCATCAGTTTCCCTTCAAAGACCGCTTCGATGTCGATTCTGATGATTTTCAGTCTGCCTTCTTCTTCAGAGCGGAGGACTCTGATGCTCGAGCGAGCAGCAATTCGAGTCAGTCCTCCGGCTTGTGCGATGATTTTCGTTAAAGTCTCCGTTCCTTCACCTATGTTGTATCCCCCGGGTTTATTCACGCATCCCAGCACATACACTTGACGGGTTTTTCCGACAATCACAACATCTCCAGGTAGAAGCGGTATATCCTGACCCTGTCTCTTATACACATCT
>JAOAAR010000032.1:6173-10879 GCA_026418755.1 Planctomycetota bacterium | reverse complement strand
TCCTACCTGTCAGTGTAATAGTGCTCCTCCTGCCTATTCTGAAAGCGATTATAGTTCCTGCCCTCCTTCTGGTCTTCTTTCTAGTCGGTGCGGTTGAGAGCGGCAACTGGATAGGATTTATGAACTCCCTCATTTTCATCTCCCCTTCCGAAAACCGTCCTATCTATCTGGGATTGATGAACACACTGTTGGGAATCGTGATGCTTTCATTTGCGTTGTTAGGTGGCGTGATAGCCCAACTGTTGCCACTCCATATCCTCTTTTCGCTTTCAACAATATCTGCTGTTGCAGCGTTCGTCGCTGCGAGAAAATTACACTCAGTATAGCCGTCTCAAAAGCAAAAACTAATCGGATAACTTCTTAAAGAGAGCAAGCAATGTGCGACTGAAGAGGAGAAATGGTTTGAAAGTCAAAGGGTCGTAAGAATCGGGGAAAAGAAGGCGGGTAATGATGAAAGTAAAAGGGAAGAGAGGAAAGAGAATGATAGAAGAGCGGCGTAGTTTGTCCCCTGCTATTCGGATAAGAGAAAACCCTATCCTTTCTGCAGTGTTCAAGAGAAACGGAGCAGGAATGAGCGAGACATGGAGTCTGCTCTGGTCAGAGAGAAGCCTCGTTCGCGAATAGAGAGAAGGATAACCGCAAAAGAGGAATTTGAGGCGAGATGAGAGGTTAAGAATGTTGGGAAGAGAGACAAGGAGGAGACCGTTTGGTTTGAGAATGCGGCAGGATTCAGAGAAGAAAGTGTGCCAGTTGTAGAGATGTTCAAGTACCTCTATGGCAATAACTGAATCGAAAGTAGCGTCCGGGAAAGGAAGAGAAGAGTTAAGGTCGGACTGAACAAGAGGCACACTTTTAAGTTTGAATCGCTGAGGGAAAATGTCAAGCGCAACAAGTCTGTAGTTTGCAGAAAGAAGTCTCTGTGAGAAAGCGCCCTCACCGCACCCTGCGTCGAGAACAAGAGAATCTTCTGGGAGATGCTCTTTGAGGAGTGCAAAGGCAACTTTGTGCGTCTTATGGAGGGCTTGCGGTTTTGGCGTAGTCTCATCCCCTCTGTTCATCTCGTTACTCGTAATATGCCGAGTCCTGGACGCTCAGGCAGAATCAGTTTTCCATCCTCAACCGTCACTCCTTTGAAAGGGTCGTTCCTGCAAAGAAGGTTTCCGTCGAGGTCCGCGTAATCAGCGAGAGGAGAAATTTGCGCTGCCGCTGTAATAAGACAGGATGATTCAACCATACACCCAAGCATAACAAGAAGATTGTGAGAGCGGGCGGTATGAATCATTCGGATGGCTTCGGTTATGCCGCCGCATTTTGCCAGTTTGATGTTTATTCCGTCAACAAAAGGCGCAATGTCAGGGATGTCTTTCGGAACGACACAACTTTCGTCTGCAAATATGAGCGCATCAGGGCAGCGTTCTTTCAGAAATCTGAAGTCGTCGAGGTTCTCGGGAGGAAACGGCTGCTCAAAGAACTCCACATCGTATCCGAGAAGAATAGGAATCTTTTCTGCCGCTTCATCCAGTTGCCAGGCACAGTTGGCGTCAACACGAAGAGTCACCTCAGTCTCTTTCCGGATTCTTTCGATAACCTCAATATCGTAATCTTCGCCCAGTATCTTTTTTGTGCCCAATTTAATTTTAAGGATGGGATAAGTTTTTGCCGCTTCTTTTGCGTATTTCACCATATCGTCAGGAGCAGAGATGCCGATGGTGAAGGAGGTGAGCGGAGTATGCGAAGGATCAAGAGCAAAGATACGGTAAAGAGGAGCATTCAATCTTTTCCCGAGAAGGTCGTATAAGGAGACATCAAGAGCGCATATCGCTGCTCTTGCCTGCGGATACTCGAAGAGAAACTCCGAGATTATATGATGGACAGGTAACAAGTCGTCAGGCAGTTGTTCGATTATCTCTTCAAGAACACTTTTAACAGACTGCTGGTCTTCACCGTAAAAAGAGGAAGGAGCAGATTCTCCATAACCTTCAATGCCATCCGCCCTGACTGTGCAGAGAAGATTGTGGGAGACTTCTGTCGTGCCACGCGCAATAGTGAACGGCACCTTCAGTTCAAGGTTCATCTCTTCCAAAGAGACTTCCATCGCTTGTACTCCTCCAACACAGCGTTCGCAAGCGGTTCAGGACCAAAACGGATGCAATCGGTTACAGGCAGTTTCAGTTCTGATGCGATTTGCTTGCAGGCTGTTTTCGCTGTCTCCTCGTCACTGTCAACGGTGTTCAGCCCTATGCCGATGACTTTCGAGGGATGCGTAAAAGAGGAAAGGTATTCGTAGTCGTGGATTATCTTTTTAAGAGGCGGAATGGGAACATCGTAACTTTTTATGTGAGTTCTGCCGAGGTGGTGGCATAAAATCATAACATTCGGGCAGGAGCCGTGAAGAAGACTCAAAGTAACACCTGAGTACGCAGGGTGATAAACAGTGCCTTGCCCTTCGACCAAGGCAATGTCTGCATCAAAAACCGCTTTGACGAGCGCTTCTGCGGCACCTGCGACGAAGTCAGAGATTACTCTGTCAACCGCTATGCCCCAGCCTGAAAGCATTATCCCTGTCTGTCCTGTGGCACAGAATTGTGCGTTTATTCCACGAGAGCGGAGAAAACGGGCTATTTCGTAGGAGACAACCATTTTGCCAACGGAGCAATCACTGCCAACTGTAAGGACGCGGAAAACAGGAAGAAAACGGGCTTCATCAGAGGAAACAGTAAGGGAATCGGGGGGACGGCGTACATCAAGGAGTTTTACAGAGTGTTCCTGCGCCAAATAGTAGAGTTCTTCATCGTCGCTTAAGATGTAATGCAAGCCGCTTACAATGTCAAGCCCTTCTTTAATCGCCTCCACGACGATGCGCCTGTATTCCGGAGGGAGCCCACCTCCAATTGGAGCAATCCCTATGACGAGTTGTTTGGGCTTGTATTGAAGAGATTCCTTCACGGACGAGACTATGGGAATTGCTCCGCCAAAGCCGATAACATCCTGAGCGGTGCGTCCTGCATTCGTTGAGTCAAGAACTGCAACAACGCTTTCCGCCGCATACCGGAGAATACAGGACGCAGTCTTCGCACCGAAGACCGAGAACTTACCTTCTGCAAGAACCACCGCCTCTTCTATGAGCCCAAGTCGAGCCATTTCTTCTTCGTTTCGCTTTTTCAATCCAGTAGACAAAAATTATATCTTGCGTATCAGGAAGCCTAAAGTCAATGTTTTTCTTCCTCGTGCCTTTCCAACTCCGTCAAGAATGTTGTGGCATTTTCGAGAATATCTCTGAAATGAATCTCGGAAGCGAAGCGGTGGTCTGCGCCTTTTATTGTGACAAGTTTTGCTTGTCTTAAGTGTTTGACAAGTTCGACGCTGAAGTTATAAGGGACCTCCTCGTCACAGTCGCCGTGGATAATGAGAGTAGGAATTCCGATTTTTTGCGCTTCATTGTAAGGGTCATATTTTTTCAAGTCAGCGAAGAAAGAAGCAGCAAGTTCGGGGTACCTCTCATACGGAATGTCTTCATAACATAAATTGATAGCAGGCGCGATGAGAACTAACGCCTTGACTCTTCTGTCAGCCGAGGAAACAAAAAGAGATGCAAGCCCACCAAAAGAGGAGCCGATAAGGTAAACACTATCAGAGAAGACTTCTTTCCTGGAAAGGGCGGTATGAAGAGCGTTTTTGAGACTGTCAATACGGTTTGTGAGAGTAGTATTTTTGAAATCGCCTGCACTCTCGCCAACCCCATAAGAGTCGAACCTAAAAAATGCAAAGCCAGCGTTGACAAGCACCTGAAGAAAGGCTTGCGATTTCTTACTCGAAAGACCACTGCTGTATAAACCGTGTGCATAGACGACAAGAGGAAACTTTCCAGATGCCACTTTTGAAAACGGAAGAAAAAGTTCACCTTTGAGAAGAGTCTTTCTGCTGTCTCTGAACTCAACTTTTTCCATACAAACTTTCCTAATAGAAAGGGGATTATACAGTGATATGGATGGCGGAGAAAAATCTTTCTCCTAAATTGCCATCTTCTGCATTTCTATCCATTTTTTCTTGTCTTGCGGTCTCCGATATGTAGAATCCCGCAGACACGGAGGAGGATGTTGGTTTTGGGGCAAGGGAGAATAATTCTCAAAGATGGATTGACAATTGAGGGAGAAGTATTCGGCGCGATGAGAAATGTTGCAGGGGAGATGGTCTTCAACACCTCGATGGTCGGTTACCCTGAAGCGCTCACCGACCCTTCATACTACGGACAGATTTTAGTTTTCACCTATCCAATGCTCGGCAATTATGGAGTGCCTCAGAAAGAAAGAGACGAGTTTGGTTTCCCTCTCGGTCTTGAATCAGAAAGAATTCAGGTGACAGCAATTGTGGTGCAAGAAGCGTGGAGCAGGGTAGGACATCCCCTTATGAAGAGAAAATTAGGTGAGTGGCTGGCAGAAGAAGGAGTCATAGGATTAAGCGGCGTCGACACGCGGTTTTTGACCCGTCACTTGCGCTCTTATGGAACAATGTTGGGAAAGATTGTGATTGAGGGAGATGTTGACTTTTACGACCCGAACGCAAGCGATGTGTTGAGTTTTGTCTCATCAAAAGAGGTTCGAGAACTTGGCTCAGGATATCCAAGGATTCTTGTAGTCGACTGTGGCGTAAAACTGTCAATCGTCCGCTCTCTTCTTAAAAGAGGTGCTTCTGTCCTACTTGCACCT